>JAEWMZ010000315.1 GCA_023392995.1 Bacillota bacterium | reverse complement strand
CTTAATTCCTATGAACCTACTTATTATTATAACACACCGACACCGTATCCCACTGCAACACCCACACCGACCCCTACTCCTTCTGTGAAGAATCCAACCCTTTCTCCTGAGCCAACGAAGAAGCCGGTGATAACGCCGGTAGTACCTACCGTTACGAAAGCTCTAGAGGAAGTAGATATTGAGGATGAAGAGGTGCCCTTGGGTACAAAGGATATTAAAATCACGCCCACCGATAAGCCAAAGAAGGGAAAACCATCGACCGGCTTTGATCTTCCCAAGACAGGAGGAAGTAGGAGTTACGCAGTATGCACCTATGGAGGAACCGGGTTAATTATTTGCGGTGTGGCAGTGTTTGTGTTATCGAGGATAAAGAAGCCTTAAGTATGAGAGCTGACCTTAATACGATATAGATTACATTAGCTATAACAAAAGTTTGCGAAGCAGAGATTCCTTGGCTTTGCAAACTTTTTTATTGTATTAAAATAATACTGTTCTATAAATAAAATTAATATACATATCGGAGTCCATAATTTGTGATTATGCAACATATAATAAAAATTGATTTTACTTATGGCTTTATGAAGTTTATACTTAATAAGTAATTGGGTAAAATATTTCTAACAATATGGACTTTCGATAAAAAGAGTCATCCTATGATTCAAGGAGGAATTAATAATGGTTAAAGCAATTGTTGGTGCCAATTGGGGCGATGAAGGTAAAGGAAAGATTACGGACATGCTTAGTCAGGAAGCGGATATTATAGTAAGATATCAGGGCGGAAGCAATGCCGGTCATACAATTATTAACGAATATGGAAAATTTGCACTTCATTTACTTCCCTCCGGTGTTTTTTACAAGCATACGACAAGCGTTATTGGAAATGGTGTTGCACTCAATATTCCATATCTGGTGAAGGAGATTAATTCACTGGTAGAGAGAGGCGTACCCAGACCAAAGATTTTAGTTTCTGATCGTGCACAGATTATGATGCCCTATCATATTTTATTTGATCAGTATGAGGAAGAGAGATTGGGTGGTAAATCCTTTGGTTCCACCAAATCAGGGATCGCTCCCTTTTATTCGGATAAATATGCTAAGATTGGTTTCCAGGTTTCTGAATTATTTGATGATGAAGTTTTGAAAGATAAAATAGCCAGTATTTGTGAACTAAAGAATGTGATCTTAGAGCATTTGTATCACAAGCCGGCTCTTGACCAGGAGGAATTATATCGTACTCTGGTTGAATATAGAAATATGGTTGAGCCATATGTATGTGATGTAGCAGCCTTCCTTTATGATTCAATCAAAGAAGGGAAGAATATTTTGCTGGAGGGACAGCTGGGAGCATTGAAGGATCCTGATTTTGGTATTTATCCAATGGTTACCTCCTCCTCCACATTGGCCGCCTATGGAGCAATTGGGGCTGGTATTCCAGCCTATGAGATAAAGTCTGTGGTAACTGTTGTAAAGGCATATTCCAGTGCCGTAGGTGCAGGTGAATTTGTAAGTGAGATCTTTGGGGACGAGGCAGATGAACTGAGAAGACGCGGCGGTGACGGCGGAGAATATGGAGCAACAACTGGCCGCCCAAGAAGAATGGGATGGTTTGACGCAGTTGCCTCCCGATATGGCTGCAGAATGCAGGGCGCAACAGAGGTAGCTTTCACTGTGCTGGACGTGTTGGGATATCTTGATGAGCTGCCGGTGTGTGTAGGCTATGAGATAGATGGAATCGTTACAAAGGATTTCCCGACTACTGTAAAGCTTAAAAAGGCGAAGCCGGTATACGAGGTTTTACCGGGCTGGAAGCAGGATATCAGAGGAGTTAAGACTTATGAAGAGTTGCCTGAGAACTGTAGAAAGTATATCGAGTTCATCGAAAAGGAACTTGAGGTTCCAGTTACTCTAATCTCCAATGGCCCGGGAAGAAATGATATTATAAAAAAATAAGGAATGAAGCGATAAAGAGGTCGGTAGTCAGGAAGAAACATTCTTGATTACTGTCCTTTTTTGATTGAATCTGTTTCGAACATTAGAAGTAGATAGGGAGGTAAAATGTCGAATGATTCTCATTTATAGCAAACAATTTAAAAAATGGTTTGATTTTTGGGAAATATGGACTATAATAAAAAATATGGTAAGTCTGTCTGAATCTGGCAATACGAGAGTAAAAAGATAATTATGCGAAATCAGAACTAGTTCTAGGTAAAGCATAATGTTATAATTTGTTAAATTAAGGTAAAAATTGTTTTTTTCATTGATTTACGCATAAATTTATGTTTTAATTAAATATCAAATTACAATTAATTGGATACGATGAAGATTTCCTAAGATTTGGGCACCTGTTGGGAATTGGAGTATGTGGTGCAACCGGCCAATAATATACCCATAGCAGGTACTATATTACTGGCTTTTTTTAGTTGGAAGCATAAGGATGAATTCTTCAGAATAATGATGGGCGGATGAGAACAGATCCCGCAGGAGAATATAGAGATGGAATTTTACGGACAAAAAAGAAGACTTGGGGATATCTTAGTCAGTGCAGGAGTTATTGATGAAAAACAGTTGGCACAGGCTTTGGTAGCACAGAGACAGAATGGGCGGAAGCTGGGCGAGGCTTTAATAGACTTAGGCTTTACCAATGAGATGGCGATAGCGCATGCTCTGCATAATCAGCTGAATTGCGATCTGGTTATATTATCTGAACGAAGGATTGATACCGATATTACGAAATTAATCGGTGAGGAGATACTGCGAAAGCATTTGGCAATGCCTTTTGAATATAAGAAGGGCTATGCCAATATACTTAGGGTGGCAATGTCGAATCCGTTGGATCTGATTGCTATTGATGATATCGCAATCGTGACAAACCTGCAGGTTGAACCTGCCGTTTCAACTCCGACGGATATAGCGGCAGCAATTGATAAATACTATGGCAATATTGAAGCCTTAAAGGTTGCGGAGCGGTATACGCAGGAAAGGGATAATTTAATCCGATCTGAGCAGGAACAGGATAATCTGACCAATGATATAGAGAATGCTCCAATTGTTATTTTGGTTCGCTCTATTATCGAACAGGGAATCAGGCAGCGTGCCAGTGATATCCATATTGAACCCATGGAAAACGAGCTTCGCGTTAGGGATCGAATTGATGGAGTTCTAAATAAAGGAAGAATCTACAATGCCAGTCTAATTCCCGCAATCGTGGCGAGAATCAAGATCCTTGGCGGTATGGATATATCAGAGAAGAGAAAACCTCAGGACGGACACATCACGATGACGGTAGGCCGTACGGATTATGATATTCGTACCTCGATTCTCCCCACTGTGTACGGTGAAAAGGTAGTGCTGCGTATTGCGACCAAAAGCGGCTATACTAGAACCAAGCAGGAACTGGGTTTAACCGAAGACGAGCTGGAGCGATATGATAGGATCATATCGAAGCCCCATGGAATCATTCTGGTTACGGGACCAACGGGAAGCGGTAAATCAACTACATTATATAGCATGCTTTCCTCCTTGAACCGGGATGGGGTAAATATCATAACGGTAGAGGACCCTGTAGAAGCACATATCGATGGAATTAATCAGGTACAAGTGAATGAGAAGGCAAGCTTGACCTTTGCAAATGCCCTTCGTTCCATTCTCAGGCAGGATCCGGATATTATAATGATTGGTGAAATCAGAGATGAGGAGACAGCAGGCATTGCTGTCAAAGCTTCCATTACAGGCCATCTTGTAGCGAGTACTCTGCATACGAACTCGGCGGCTGGATCGATAACCCGTATGATTGACATGGGGGCGGAACCATATCTGTTGTCCGAAGCAATTGCCGGAGTTATCGCACAGCGTCTTGTCAGAAAGCTTTGCCCGGATTGTAAGAAGCGGAAGAGGGCAACTGATATGGAGAAACACCTCTTAAGAGTCCCGGCGGATCAAGAGGTTCTGATTTATGAAGCCTGCGGCTGTGTCAAATGCGATGATACGGGTTATATTGGCCGCACCGGCATCTACGAGATTATGTCCACGTCACTAAAAATCAGAGATGCAATCCGCAACAAGCTTTCCATTGATGCAATAGAAAGGATCGCTGTGGCTGAAGGCATGAGACCCTTAAGAACAAGGGCAGCTGAGTTAATCTTAAAGGGAATCACATCCATGGAGGAATTGCTTCGCATATCCGTAGATGAAGATAACTAAGAGAATAATAATCGATAAAGGTGGTAGGTATGACGATTCATGATTTGCTGCTTGATGCACAGCATAGAAAAGCATCAGACCTTCATATAACAACTGGAATATCGCCGAAATGCAGAATTCACGGAGAACTGGTTGATATGGGGTATCAGAGCTTGACCCCCGAGGACACCCAGGCACTCCTTATGCCAATGGTTCCTTCCTGGTTGAAGGACAAACTGATTGAGACCGGAGAATCGGACTTCTCCTATTCCATACCGGGTATTGGCAGGTACCGTGTGAATATCTTCAGACAGAGAGGCTCTTATGCGGCTGTTATGAGAATCATCAATACCGTAATCCCTGCTCCGGATCGTTTGGGATTACCTGCTTCTGTCGTGGATTTGACAAAGAAAAAGAGAGGTCTGATATTGGTAACCGGACCTACCGGAAGCGGTAAATCCACCACGCTGGCTGCTCTGATTGATTTGGTTAATTCGGACAGCAGCAGACACATCGTAACCCTGGAGGATCCCATTGAATATGTACATAAGCACAAAAAATCAATCGTGAACCAGAGAGAATTGGGAATCGATACGAAGAGCTTTTCCAATGCCTTAAGGTCTGCCCTGCGTGAAGACCCGGATGTAATTCTTGTCGGTGAAATGAGAGACCTTGAGACCATAGAAATTGCAATTACGGCAGCGGAGACAGGCCATCTGGTATTATCCACACTGCATACAATCGGTGCCGCGAGCACCATAGATCGAATGATTGATGTATTTCCGCCCCACCAACAGCAGCAGATTAGAGTACAGCTTTCTGGGGTATTGGAGGCTGTTATATCCCAGCAACTGATTCCGCTGAAAGAGGAAAATGGCAGAGTTGCAGCTTTTGAGGTCATGCACTCCACTCCGGCAATCCGTAATTTGGTCAGGGAAGGGAAGTCACATCAATTAACCTCATATATACAGACCAACAAAAGTCTTGGTATGCAGACTATGGATGATGCTATTTATCAGCTATATTTTCATGGGAAGATCAGCTTTGAGCAGGCGATTGCCTTTGCACAGGATGCCACCTCTATGGAGAGAAAACTATATTAACAGTCAGAAAGAGTAAGTAATAATAAGTACTAATAAAAGAGAAGTAAAACGCAATTAAGCGAAAGCACATTAAAAGTAATAAAACAAATAGGCTAAAAACACGATAGGATAAGGAAGGCAGGAGGTGATGCTTTGGCCGGATATGTTTATGTAGCAGCAGATGCGGCAGGCAGGGAGCGAAGAGGAAAGATGGAGGCTCCAAATGAGGAGAGGGTGTTCCAGCTTCTGAGAGCAGAAGGTATGTTTCCCATCTCCATTAAGGAACAAAATATATTTAACAGAGATTTGAACATCTCGTTTACCAGACCCATCAAGGCAAGGGATTACAGTGTCTTTGCAAGGCAATTTGTCAGTATCATTGCTGCCGGGGTACCGATTCTCAAGGCTTTGGAGATGCTGGCGGAACAGACAGAGAATAAGGAGCTGAAAAAGGGAATTAAGGAGACAAAGCTTCTAGTCGAGAAGGGGGAGAAGCTGGCAGATGCCATGCGTAATCAGGGGAAGATCTTCCCTCCCATCCTAATTAATATGGTAGAAGCAGGAGAAGCCTCGGGCAGCCTTGAGATATCCTTAAGCCGTATGGCGATACATTTTGAGAAGGAAGCCAAGGTAAAGGCCATGGTGCAAAAGGCAATGATTTATCCCATTGTCGTGAGCATCGTAGCACTGGCTGTAATGATCCTGATGTTAGTAGTTGTAATACCTGCCTTTTCTAAAATGTTTGCAGACATGGATATGCAGATGCCGGCTGTTACACTTGCCGTGATGGCGATGAGTGATTTTGTAATACATAGATGGTACATTGTACTCGGTGTGATAATTCTACTTCTCATCATATTTTCGGCCATCCGAAAATCCCAAAAGGGAAAGATTGCTATGGCCAAGCTAGCGCTAAAGCTGCCGCTTTTTGGAAAGTTGATCATCAAGAGTTCCTGCGCTCGGTATTCACGAACTTTAAGTACCTTGCTGGCCGCCGGAATTCCATTGATTGAAGCCATTGAGATTACCTCAAGAACCATGGACAATCTAATTATAAAAAAGGTACTTTATGAAGCTAAGGAAGAGGTTGCCAGAGGTGTTCCCTTATCGATGCCGCTTACTGCATCCCGCATCTTTCCACCTATGGTTTGCCATATGACAAGGATCGGAGAGGAAACCGGTAATCTGGAACAGATGCTCGTAAAAATCGCGGATTACTATGATGAAGAGGTGGAAATCGGTTCCCAGTCCCTGACCGCAGCGATGGAGCCGTTGATTATAATCGTACTGGCACTGGTAGTTGGACTTCTGATCATGTCGATCATGCAGCCGATGATGTCGATGTATGATCAGTTGGATACTCTAGGGCAGTAAGGATCACGCTTATGGCTTATGTGAAGCTTCTACCTTACTTCAGACACAGTATAGTATATTAATTCCAGGAAAACGAAACGGTAATCAGTGCAGGGAGGAACAGCATTCGAGAGAAAATAAGCCGTTTTGAAAATAAATAAAAAATCAAAAGAAAAGAAGGAGAAATGAAATGAAGAACAAGAAAAGGAACAACAAAGGCTTTTCACTGGTGGAGTTAATCGTTGTAATTGCAATTATGGCAATTTTGGCTGTGACATTGGCACCGAGATTAGTACATTATGTTGAAAAAGCAAGACAAGCAAGCGATCAAGAAGTTGCGAATGCTGTTTATAACGCAGCGAGATTAGCGTATACGGATGATACACTTGCATCATCATTTAAAAGCGTTGCAAAAAAGATAACTGTTGATGGTTTGGTTGCTACTACAACTGTTGATTATTATGTGTTGGAGTTAGATTATTTTTATAATCCTGTTGGAACTACAGCTGAATTTGTTGAAGATGCTACGTATACAACCGGAGCAAGTCAAAATGCTTTTTGTAAAGAAATACATGATATTGTAGGAAACTATAAATTGAAATCTAAGGACGCAAGTAATTCAACTGATATTGCAATATGTTATAAGGTATCAACGGATGAATTTACTGTAATAACAAACTATAGTGGTCTTACAATTACAGCAGCTGGTGCAACTGCAGGAACTACAACAGCTGCATTATTAGCAGATATATCGAATGCGAATTATGAAGTGACTAAATAAATAATATTTATGCTCCGCTACTAAAATGGTGGCGGAGCATAACAAAGGCAAACCCCAGAAAGGCTATCACATGTCCCCATACACAATCCTATACCTCATTATCTTCCTCTACGGAATCGTCATCGGCAGCTTCCTTAATGTCTGCATCTTACGCATCCCAGCCGGAGAAAGCATTGTAAATGGCAGATCCCATTGTGACTCCTGCAATACCAGAATCAAATGGTATGATCTGGTACCGATTTTCAGCTACCTCTTTCTGAGAGGACGCTGCAGAAGCTGCAAAGCAAAGCTATCTATTCAATATCCAATCATCGAAGCACTGAATGGTCTTTTCTATGTGCTTGTTTTTTGCTATAATGGTTTTAATATAATCAGTGCAATCTATTGTTTAACAATCTCTACTCTGATTGTACTTAGTGTAATCGACTTAAGAACGAATACTATACCTTTTGGTATTAACATATTTATTTTCCTGTTGGGCTTATTACGTATGGCTTTGGATTACCACAATTTTTCCCTGTATCTGATCGGTTTTTTTGCGGTCAGCCTTTTTCTGTATTTGATTTACTTTATCACAAAGGGAAGGGGAATCGGCGGAGGAGATATTAAGCTAATGGCGGCAGCAGGACTTTTGCTTGGCTGGAAGCTCATCCTTCTGGCATTTTTTCTTGGGTGTATCTATGGTTCCGTAGTACATCCGTTACGGATGAAATTCGGTAAACAGGGTAAGGTTCTTGCCTTTGGCCCCTATCTGTCAGCAGGTATTTTAACAGCGATTTTTATCGGAGATAAGATGATTTATTGGTACATTAGAAGTTTTTTATAAACCTAGGAGGTAGCTATGGCTAAAAAAGTACTCAGCATCGTCATAGGCGCAGAGATAACAAAAATATGTGAGGTTTCCTATAAAAAAAATTATAAGAATAAGGGAATCAAGGTCTATCATAGCATAACCTTTCCTACTCCTGCGAATATGATTGAGGATGGCTATATTAAAGATAAAGTATCATTTGCCCAGCAGCTGCGTGCCAGACTGAAGCAGGCGAAGATCAGATCGAAAAGGGTAATCTTCTCGATCGCCTCCAGTAAGATTGCCAATAGGGAGGTTATTATCCCCCTGGTAAGAGAGAGCCGTATTGCTGACATTATTAAAACGGGTGCTTCCGAGTATTTTCCGGTGGATATGAACGATTATGTCTTGTCCCATATTATTCTAGAGAAAAAGACTTCTGACCGGAAGGAGAAGGCAGAGGCGAAGAACCTGGCAAGGCAGGAAGCGGCACAGGCAAAGAAACAGGCGAAGCAAGAGCGAAAGGCGGCTAAGAAGAATAAGAGCTATCATGCCGGAGAAGCGAATCCGGTTCCCGCAGTTAAGCTTCGATTCTCTGAGGAAGAAACACAGCCACAGGAAGCTATGCCCTCTGATACCGGTTACCCGCAGCAGGAAGAAAAAAAAGATAACGGGAATAGGAAGGACAAGATAGGCAAGAAGCATATCCGATTGTCAGTCTATGCGGTACCTTCAACGTTAGTCAAAAATTATTATAATTTTGCAGATATTATGGAGCTGGAGCTGGTATCCATCGACTATAGTGGTAACAGCAGCTACCAAATGCTAAAGCGTCAGGTTAATGAAGGCGTTAATGTATTTATTCAGCTGAATGAGCAGGATACGGTAGTCAGTATTCTTAAGGATAATGTTCTTGTGCTTCAGAGAACCATTGGATATGGAGTCTCAACCCTGATTGAGACAGTGCTGGAGCAGAAGTGCTTTGATGTGTGGAATGAAAAGGAAGCAATGGAGCTTTTAATAAAAAGAAATCTTCTGGAGTCAGGACCCCGGAAGACGGTGACACCGGAGAACCGGTCAATAGATACCCACAAGGCAGCGGCAGCATCCTTGGATTCTAGTCGGGAGGAAGCGGCTGTAGCTCTGGAGCCGGCTCTTGCTGAAGAAGCAGAGAGGTGCGAGAAGGAAGAATATCAGGCGAAACTAAATGTAGTTGAGTCACTGTTGTTTTTGATTAACAGTGTTTCTCGTATGTTGGATTACTATAAGAATAATAATAGAAATGTAGAATATAAGACGATATATCTGTCCGGCTATGGAATCCGGATTCAGGGAATTGACCAATTGTTTTCACAACATATACTGATTGATAATAAGAAGCTGGAGAAGCTTTCCACTGTCAACTCCTCCAAGAAAGCAAAGGAGTACCGTACCTGTTCCAGTGAGTTCTTGTCCTGTGTTGGGGCGGTCATTAACCCGGTTAATTTTGTGCCGAGAGAATTGGTGATCAGAAGACAGAGAATAGAAGCTGTTGTAGCAGGGGCATTTTTGATTCTGATCAGTATGGGAGCCTCCGGTTTATTGGGCTATATCGGGTATACGGATGTTCGGACAGCAAGAGCGGATTACGAGGCAGCGCAGCAACAGCTTGCCGCACTTCCTGGCGTAAGCGGAATTAAGGAAGAATACGAGACATCCACCAGGCAGTTGGAGGATTTGGAGCGGCTGGAGAACGCAGCAACGCAGGAGGAGAAGCTGGAAGAGGTTTTAGCTCAGCTTAAGGCAAATTTATTATCCAATTCTGTCATTACAAGCATCCAGTTTACGCAAAACGGCGTGACAATGAATATTTTAATGGCTGATAGCAAGTATGGTGCCAATACCCTGGTTGCCAAACTGTTGTCTCAATTAAAAACCATTGAACTTTTTGATGATGTCCAGGATTCTAATCTGGTGGTCGGGGAGGACGGTCAGATTAGTCTTGTGGTTACTTGTACCTATCGTTAAGTTAATGATGTGTTTATTAAGACCTATTCCCAAGGCAATATATTCGCTTTGGGAATAGGTTCTCAGAAAGTGAAAGGCACGGGTATATTTATGAAGAAGAAATTATCAGTTGGTCAGAAGCGATTATTGGTTTGCTTGGTTATAGTGGCAATCTTTGTGCTGACCTACCAATTCATTTACATAAAATTTGAGGATCAAGCTGCCAATTATAAGGCCAGAACGGATGAAGTAGAGCAGCAGATAGCACAGAGAAAGTCAGATCTGGCGCAGGAGGATACTTGGACGCTGGAGAATGAAGAGTTGAAGCAGCAAATTGACGGAACACTGACCTCCTATCCGGTTAAATTAACCAAGGAAGATAATCTGATTTTTATTGAAAAGATGGAAAAGAAATTGAAAATCAGCACACTGGCGGTGGATGTACTGGATACGACTGTGTTCTATACAACGAAATTACCGATAAGAAATGAAGCCGGGTTGGATATGTTGACGGAGGCGGTTGGTATTAGTGCGATAGCAGGAGATAGCAGTACGGATATTACTATGCACCCAGCAGGAGCAGATAGCGTAGATGTGGATAATGAGAATGCAGACAGCGCAGCTGTGGATAGCGAGAATGCAGATAGCATGCCTGGAATGAATGAGACTAAGGATATCGGGAATGCAGATAGTGAGGCAACGGATCGTTTGTCCTCGGGCAATGGGGTATCAGCAGATATAGTAGAGAATACAGCAGTTCAGCCAATGGTGGCACTGGTATGCCCCATTAATATCAGCATGCAGATTACGGAAAAGGAACTCTTGAAGCTGATTCAGTATATCAGGAACTATCCTGAATTGACGACCATCGGGGATACGAATCTCAACTATGACAGTTCTACTGGAAAGCTGATTTGTAATATGACGATTAACCGTTATGTTCTGGTTGGCTCGGGCAGGGAATATGAGGAGCCGGATATCGGGGATATCAGTATAGGAACGGATAGTTTATTCGGAACACCGCCGAAATAATTAGTCAGGACCAGTGAGATAGGAAGTTTAAAAGAAAGTTACCTTCAAACGATTTATAAGGCTTATTCACAATGCGAATATATTCGTTTTGGAATAGGTTACCAAAGAGTGAAAGGCGCGGATATATGAATAATAAAAAGTATCAGAAAGTCTGCAAAAAGATGGACCATCGGGGAGTGTCCCTGATGGAGCTGTTGATCAGCATGATCATTCTGATCCTGATTATGGTTCCGTTAATCAGTAATTTTATCAGGTCTTCAAAAATAAACAGTGAAGCGGGAAAGCTCCAGGATTACAGCAATATAGCTGCCGATATCGTGGAGGATCTTAAAATAAGAAGTATTACTGAAACATTGTCAGCTGCGGGTTATGATTATATGCGTAATGGACTTACATTCAATGATGTAGATCTTACCTATAGTAGATTTAGCACCTCTGCACCTCAGGAGAATTATTATCTGGGTTTGGTGCGGGGAGAGAAGGGAATAAAATATGATGTGCTACTGAAGCTTAGCTCCGGGAGCTATGAGTATGATGCAGGAAATCACGACGGAACACTCATGAACTCATACGAGATGCCTGATATTTCTGCGGTGGATGAAGATGTGAATGGAATGCTTTTTACCAGGATGTATCAGGATCAGGTGGCAGGCACCTTCGGAATTAAGGATGATCCTTTCAATGCGAATGACAAGCTGCTGGATCAGATTGCACTGGATTATTATCAAGCTGCAGCTTACGCCTATGCACAGGAGCAGTTCAGGTTGAATGAATATGCAGCATATATGCAGGCTGTAGATGAATGGACAATCCTATATCAGGAAGCAGTGTTGGAGGGTACCACCCTGCCGGTGGCACCCACAGAGCCGGTCTGGACAGCGGCGAGTTATTCTTATTGCAATGTGGATAACATAAAGAGCTGGATGAGTAAAATGGTGAAGGTAGCTCTGCAGGATAGTATTGGTTCCGATGGTACGGTGAAAACAGTGATTACCTATCAGATTACTTATTACTGTGATTGGACAAAATGCGTGGATGCCGACCCAGTGATCGCCCAGGAGGCTACCTGGACGATTGATAAAAAGACGTATGGTATCTCAGTCAATAAGGTATATTTATATTATCAATCTTTTCTCTTTCAGGATTCGGAGCATTCGGATGAAATACATATTACAAATGATATGAGCAGGGATATTGATGTGTTCTTGGTCAATCAAGAAGGAAATTTGCCCGATTCTCCGGTAAAGGTATACCGCAGCGGGGGAAGAGGGGCAAAGATTTATACGAATTTAACTGCGACCCAGATCGAATTGGATGGAGCCAGCAGCGGGGATGCTATGGTACAGCACCGGATCATTACCTCTGCTGCGAAGGACAGAATCTATTCGGTAAATGTCAGTATCTACCGGTTTGTAGAGGGAGCACCGGAGGATAAGTATAAGAAGGAGAATTTTCTATATTCCATAGACTCGAATCAGGATCAGTAGGAAAGGATGTGAGCAGTGTGGGAAAACGGAGTTTAAAATTAAATCAGGAGGGATCAACACTGCTTATGGTGCTGATATGCCTGGCGTTTCTTGGAATACTGGGTTCTCTCATTTTATCAGTCTCCCTGGTAAATCTTCAGATGAAGAAGGTGGAGATTAATAGTAAAAAGAATTTTTATACCTGTGAAAAGGCATTGTCAGAGATCCGTGCCGGATTAGAGGAACTGACAGCTACTAAGATCAGGGAAAACTACCAGACAGTATTGGAGAATTACATCATATATGCTGCGTTAAGCGAGGAGATGAGAAGTACATCGATTCAGAACAAGATAGTTTCATCTATGGTATTCACGCTTGGCTCGGATGCTGGGGCTATTGAAAGCAGAATGAGCAGCTATCTTTCAGAAAAGGAAGATTATGTGATTCATGTGAATGCAGCAACACCATATACGGCAGGTGATAAATACCTTTTGTTCAAAGATGTGGAAATACAATATACGAAGGCAGGGTATGAAACTAAAATCACTACGGATATCAGAATAACCCTTCCAAGCTTTATCTTTGAGGAAACAGATGATTCCGTTACCTATTCGATGAAACAGCCCTTCGAGGGTTATGCACTTGTTGCGGACGGAGCGATATCTTCCGAGCATAGCTCCGGTGAAAACTACATTACCGGGAATTTATATGCCGGAGGCAATATCCTTATACGAGACAGCGGGGTATCAAATTCTCATAAGGTCTTTCTGGATGGCACTTACATCACCACACGAGGGAGTATCCTTTTGGAGGATACCGCTTCCCTTTTTATCGGCAACGGTGGTGGAAGACCTTTGGTATGGGCACGAAATATTCTGACAGCGAATACCAATGCATATCTTCCTGTTTATTCTAGCGAAACGAAGCTGACAATGAATGCAATTTGCCTGGTTCAGGATGACCTAACACTGGATGCACGTAACAGTAAGGCAGTTCTGAGTGGTGCTTATATCGGATATACAGGAGGAACATCGGCAGCAGGGAGCGCTATGATAGTGAATGGAGCAGCTTCCAGTATGGATTTATCAGGCTTGTCCTCCCTGGTGCTTGCCGGAAGAGCCCATGTCTGCGTAGAGGATAGTATCCTTAAGATTACGAATCCCACCCTTGCGGATGTGAATATTATGACAGGAGAATCTCTGGGGATGAAAAGCAACCAGCGTGCCTATATGGTACCTGGTGAATATATCTTTTTGGAAAAGGATGCTTCCTCACTGGCGTCTAATCACAATCCGATTACCAAAAAGGATTTACTTGATGGAACACCACGAATTCGGATCACAGAACCATCAGATACGGGAAAGCTGGATCTGACAGATGATTATCTAAATGAGACGAAGCCATATAAAATTGCAGCCAAACAGACGATAAGCGGTGAAATATCCACATTGCGTTACTATTTCTTGAATTTCGTCAGTGGTAAGAGAGCAGATCAATATCTGAGAGACTATATGGGCAAATATCCGAATGCACTCCAGACAGCGAATCGCTTTTCCTATAAAGGAATAAAGCCCCCGGCTGCAGAGCATATCAAATCCGCAGGAAATATAATGTATTATGACACTGATGATGCGACCTCACCTGTGAAATATATACCGGGCATCAGCGGGAGCTACAGCAGTGACTCGGACGTGGATACTGCAATCGCTGGTCTGGGATTCAATGGATTAGGAGATGGATCCCTTTTTCAAGGGACGGTACTTAAGGATCGGAAGCTGAAAGAGCTTAAGAGCTTATATTTTAATATGACCCATTACTTAACTTCAAATCCAAGCTCCAGAACCTATGCGGAAGCAGATCGGGTGGTAGAGTCCACAGTACTTTGCAGTGGCGTTGAGCAGGTTCAGTTCGAGTATAGTGCCGGTTATGCTCTAAAAAGTGAGGACTTTACCTATTATAGCACCCTGCCCGCGACAAACAGTCCTTTGGAGAACACCACGGATAGGAGCAGAAAATCCATCCTGGTTTTGGACGGTGATGTTAGTATAGCGGCAAGCTGCTATTTCAACGGAATACTGATTACGACAGGCAATGTATCCATTGGTCAGGGAGCAGTGATTAACGGAATGGTTATTGCTGCCGGAACAGAGGCGGAACCAGGAGATGTTGCACTTCAAAATAATGTAAAGGTCAATGGCAGGATTATTGCAAGTGGGGACATTTCTCTGGGCACAGATTGTAGCATTGATTGTACGGGAGCCACATCCCTGGTTGCGGGAGAAGCATCCGAGCAGTTTTTAGAGAACATTTTTAAAGCCGATGTAGAGCTTCTCTGGAAAATGTTCATGAAGCCGGATGCAACTGTCCATTTGTCGGAGAGCAGCCGGGTGTCCGATCTGGTTGACCTGGGAAATCTGGTAACCACCGAGAATTGGAGAAAGAATTGAAGGAAATGAGTTTTTTGAGTAAGGACAATCAGGGAGTCACCCTGGTGGAATTGATTATTGTCATGTTGATCATCAGTATTTTGGCAGTGGGAACGGTAATTGGAATCCGCAGCCTCGATTCGGGAAAAACGAAAAGCACCACAGAGCGAATCGGTGCACTTCTTGATTATGTGCGTGTGCTGAATATGAGTAAGGATAAAACCTATTATCTGGTAATTAAGAAGGAGGAGCAGGCTTTTACGGCATATATTCAATATGATGAAGGAGGCAGACAAAACCTTCTCACTGAGGCCTTAAAGCTAAAGAACGGAGAAATCAAATACACTTCCCATATAGGTGAAGCAGTTGTCGGAGCTGATACCGGCAGCCTTGAGATAAGCTTCTCGAAGGAGGGGAGTATACCGGTAGGTTCTGGCGGGGAGATTAACAGTATCCAAATCAGTGGAGGAGGACGTTCCCGTACCATTCATCTGGTAGCGGCAACCGGCAAGCATTATATAGAAAGCTGAGGTGGTGCTAGGTGAGCACGAATAGAAATAATCAGGGCATAACATTGCTAGAGCTAATCCTTGCCATGGCAATCTCAATGATTGTCATCGTAATGATCATATCCATGATCAGTGTAGGTACGAGAATGTTTCGTAAGACCAGTGATGATGTGAATCTTCAGGTGGAAGCGCAGACAACAATGAATCAAATTGTAAATCTTGTAATGGAAGCCAAAAGTATAGAGGAAATAACGCTATCCTCCTCAGAGAAAAGATATCTGATTGACCAGCCGGACTCCACAGATTATAAGGATTATGCCATTATTTTAGACGGACGTGAGGATGTGAGAGAGCTATATCTGGTGGAGCTGGCTTCCGGTATGGATTACAGGATGACCGTTCCTTCGAGAGAAATGAACCTACTTTCAGAATATGTGACGGACTTTACCATTACTCCGGAGGGGACAGGGAGAGTGCAGAGGATTTATCTCAAGCTTATGCTGGGAAGTGAAAGCTATGAGCTAGCGAAGAAGGTCATACTTCGTAACTACATTACCGGACCATAGTTTATAATAGAAATACGATTCCTCAAAACCATAGGATTCAAAGCGTGCTGACGGCGAGAGGGATAAATAGGCTTAAACAAGCGAATTGGAGAGTAAAAGGTTGTTGATTATAATACATATATGTTTCTAGGTAAAGAAGAGGAGGAACGACATTGAAAGGGATTAAGCTGACTGCCTGTTTATTAACAGCTGTATTAATTTTTTTGCTTGCGACTCCCCAATTTACAGAGTTAGGGATTAACCGTACTCAGGTAAAGGCCGAGGATGAGGCTGAATGGGAGGAGGAAGGTGGCGGAGGCTCCGGTTCACCTGGTTCCGGCGGTGAGGGCTTTACAGTATTAGAAATCGTTCCCTATGTAGGAAACCAGGAAATTGGTTATCTGGTTGGTGGAGAGGAGCCGGTTGAGAGGGATCTCTTGAACTGGTATGATATAGGTGCTGTGAGAAGTTTAACGCAAAATGCTGTCGATTATTACCTTTCCTATGTTGATATATCCATGAATCCATCAGGTACTTATGATAAGACAGCCAATACTATGACCTATCAGAGTGGATACTTTGAAAAACAGTCCTCGGGAGGAGCAGGTCTTTATGCAATAAGTTCTGGTGAAAGCTATATCTATGTTGGTAGCGGTAAGGGAAATTATAAGGCGGCGCTGGATACGCAGGAGAGTACAGATTTTTATTCAACATTTGCCCCTGGTAATCCCATGATGAACCAGAAGAATGTAAAGGCTTACTTTGTTCAAAATTCGACCATAGCACCTCTCATGCCCGGGAATACGCGCACCTATTATCCGGCCAGTGTAACGGAACGAACGGACAATGGCGGAGATTATGATTATAATCCGGGAAATGAGTCCTTTATTCTAAATAAAGGTCATGGGGATTATGATGTACTTTTTTCTACACAAAGCAATGATTATAATTCCTCAGGAGCCTACTATATGGCAGCGGATTATACCATCGTGGCGGATAACTCCGGAAGCTATTCCTGGAACCTGAAGTATACGGATGTGGGAGTGGGGAACGGCAGCTATCTTCGAATTCCCTATACAATTAATTATCAGAAGGATTGGGGAGGGGATTATAGGTGGTATCCGAGCAGTACCACCCCAGGCAACAGCCAGTATAATTCCAAAGGCTATTATGTGGAGAATGCAGGACAGGCAAATGAAAAAATCTGGATAAAAAATCAAAGCATACTCAGCCAATATAAATACCTCTTTTACGTTCAGATGGTTAACAATGAATGGTTCAAGCGGTTTGCACTAAATATTGATGCGGATAAGGCCAGGGATTATAAGGTAGACGTAATTGCAATGACCCCAAAGGAGCTCAATAAGGAGGAGAACCGTCACTATGTGACAGAGGCGGATTTTTTTTATATCAATAACGAGCCGTCAAATTCTGACTACATTAGATTCTATGAAACCTATAGTCGAGCCGGAATTGCAGCTAAGGCGGCTGGCGGCAATAGTATGAGCTTTGAACAAAACGACCTGAGCTGGGATAATGTAGAGACGATTTTTAAGCGCGCCGCAGGAGTATCAGGAACCCGTCCGGCTATTATCATGTCTGACGATATCTACCAGAAGGCTTTTAGCTATGGTGGCTATAAAAAAAATGTAACCGTATATGATTATCAGGACAATACAACGAGTGATACCGGAACTACGCATAATATCGCAAAGCTCTATCTGATGCTTATGCAAAGAGATACCAGAGATTTTTATGACGCTTTTATGAACCCGGATAATCCGAGTCCCTACAAGATAAAAAAGGTAAATGTCGATACCAGCATATCCCAATCAGGCTCTACGGGGAGCTTTGTGCGTCCGGATTCTGGAATGTCGATTCTTAATACGGACAAAACTTATAAGACAGAACCTTATAAAAACGATGCAGCACTGTATTGGAATCAAAATACCTTTGTGCCTCTTGACATTGAGGACAATGGAAAGATGATTAAATATTTGGCTTCCTGGAAATGGGATAGTAGTTATTTGCCGCGTTCGACACCAATGGATGATGGAACGAAGCTATGGGGTATCAGGGAGGGAGAAGCTGCATTAGGGGCAGACACTAAGGACACTGTTATCTACTATAAACGGATTAATGGATATAATGATGTAGCAACCTATATTCCAAATCATAACCTGGGAGCAGGAGGATGGGCGAAGCTGAATGATAATGTGTATGTTAAAGATGGACCAGCGATTTTCCACGGAAGTTCATTTTTAAACGGAGGAACGATTTCAAACTATCAGGAGGCAGCCGATAGTATCAATGCCTATAGATATGCCAACAATTTGAGTCCATCAACTTCCTTTACCATTGCAGATATTATTAACTATATTACAAACAATGGACAGGGCTATGGAGGCACAGGTTCCGATTCTGGGTCCACTTCGTCTTCGGTGATACGGGTACTGAATATACAGCCGACGGCAGATTTTGGAGCATCCGTGGAAAACATACACAAAATTGTAACAGGCTATACCAAGATAGAAAATGTAACCAGTACCCAGTTTAACGCAAAGATTAATGACATAAATACAGATTATGACCTGATCTATATTGGAAAGGGAGTTGGCAGGTTTAATAAAGATTCAGGTGGAAATACAGCTTTTAATCTGTCTGCGCATAACGGCAAGTTTTACATGAATCCGGGCGATTCAATCAGCATAGCTACAGGAGTCGTTAAAGATTTTACGGGAAATGATATTACTGCTACCAAAAAACATGAGCTATTGGACTTTTTATCCGCCGGATATCCGGTGGTATTAGAGAAAGAACTGTATCAATACAGCTCTTCAGAGAAGCTTGCAACTGCTTCTATTTTAAAGTCCTTTATTGATACGGCTAAGCTAAATGCGGCTTACCGAATTCTGAATATGGAAGATTATAATAGTACAAATGCTAGTACGAAATATGCCTTTTTAGGTAAGATCATCAGCGGATTAAGTGTGATTAAGCCGGACATTCTCTTAAAGGAACCAATCCTGGGCAGTACAAGCGTAAATTACAAAAACCTGTCGGATTATCTTCTCAAAGTGAGATATCAGTTGCTTCCTCATGGCTCCGCAGCAGGAACCTACCGGTATAACACCTATCTGTATGTGGACAAGAACGGAGATGGGCTCTTTACAGAGAGTGAGAAGATCGCATTGACTTCCAGCAGCTCCAACAGTACTAATCTAGAGGAAAGTACGGACAAAATCTATACCTACCGCTATAATATGTCCGGCAAGAATGGCGGTTACCAGTGGAAGCTGTTAGCGGAAAGAGCGGATAATACCCATATCAGAAGTGAGACCAGAGGATACATTTCGGTCACGAATCGAAAGACGGTTAAAATTCTTCAGATTATTGATAATGAAGGCTCCGACGGATATACAAGCGCAAACCGCATGAATTATTCCTTGAAGGCGGCCTCCCAGACAGTGAATAATAAGATATGGGAGTACGGAGGCTTTGCAACGGGAAAAGAACTCTCAGACTATGTCCTTGATTTTACGACGATGACAGTAAGTGAGTTCCTGAGTCTGTATTCGGCAGCGGGGAAGAATTATACCTCGGCGACGGCAAGCACCACCAATCAGCTTACCGGCTATAGTCTGCTCGTGGTTGATAACCAGGTCAACCAAATAAATGACAGTCGAGGGGCTTTGAGCAATATCAAAGATGAGATCGGAAAAGGCATGAGTGTACTTTTTACCAAAGGCTCCGTAACCGCTGCTACCCAGGGGATTTATCTGAATTCCGCAGATTATATTTTTGACAGTATCCTAACCTATGAAAGATTAAGTGAATTGGGCACTGCTTATCAGACGAACCAGTATAATCTGTATGATTTTGTTCCGGGGTCGCAATGGGATGGTCATTTAAATTATAATACAACCTACATTACCAGAGCAAACGGAGGGGCAGTCGGAGAATATCCCTATGCCATCGGTAATCATATCAGCATCGCATCACAAGGCTATAATATAGATACGGTATTTGATTTTAACAGATTGGATACGGCTCCACTTGTGGGTTGGTATTGCTTATCCGATGCGAAAAGCCCTGTGGTAAAGCCTGCGGAGACAAATCCCTATTCCGGTATTTATAGCTCTGCACCGAATGATGTGAAGAATAATTATTATCTGATTAACAAAGGAAGGATCTTTTATTCCGGAATCCAATTAAGTAGCGCTATAACTGCGGATAATGCAGATGAGATCAAATTATTTATTAATACGTTAATTGCTGTTTATAATGCTTCGGGAAAGACCTCCTCGGCACCTGTTGTTCAGATCCTTGATCCTTTGCCGGACAGTGGGACAATCAGGCTTAGTCACAGTGATCTGGAAGGAAAAGCGGAATATCCAATTGTATTTGAAATTAGCGGCAGTTCTTCTAATGTGAGTGTAAACCTTGACTGGGATGATAACTCAAATGTTACCGGCAGCTGGAACCAGACACTGTATTCGGTGGCCGGAGATGGAAGCCTGACGCTTGTAGCTGACAGGAACAATCTTCCTGCCGGAACCTATGCAGTAAAGATTCCGAGATCCGATTTGCCGGGTACCCATTCTCTGGTCATCACCGCCCAAAACCAGACAGGTCAGGTGGGAACGACAGCGGCTACAGTGATCTATACCTTCGAGCCACCCACCATACAGATTGATAATCCTGAATTGATTTATAAGAGTAGCACAGAACGTTATCTCTATGTTAGTCTGGATCAATCAGCGATGGAGGGGAGAGACGAAAATGCTTACCTGAACTCTGTGGATCCGATTATGATTCATTTTACCCTTACCGTTCCGAATGTGGGTGATACATGTCTGATTCAGGTATTGAATTCGGATGGAGTGGAGATTGGGATTTTTGAGAATAGAATTTATGCGGATTCAGCAGTGGAAGGAGAAGAAGATCCATTCTATAATATAGCCACGAGAGTATCAGAAGGACGCTATTATGTCTTGGTACCCGCGTCCATTATGAACTCTCTCAGCAGTAAGGATATTACGGTGAAAGCAATTCTTAGCGAGGAAGAAGGTGGCTATGCTACAGATACCGTAACCTTACTGAGGCAAAGCCTGTTTCCATTGGATTAATGACAGTAATTCCAAGCTGTTATAAAAGGTTAGTCAGAATCTTAATAATCATGTACACAAAAGTAAACTGCCGTCCATACAATTGTAAAACAAGGGTATGGGCGGCAGTGATTTTATGCTATTTCGGTATTATTTTCACCGACATCAATCAAGTAAATATAAATGATTGTGAAAGCAGAAACTAATTTTACGAACTATATCATATTATTGTTAATCAAGCAGCAGTAAACTCACTGTCCTGATGCCTTAAGCACTAAATGTTTGTTATTTGACTTTTCAACTAGTTCATAAGAGTAGTTTTCCCGCAAATTAGACTCTTTTTCAGTAAGCGGTTCGGACTCTCCGCTTTTAAGGCAGGTGCCGGATTCCTCAATGAATTGGTTCATTATCTCATTCATACGGCTGGAAAGCTTATCAATGTTCATACTATAATCAGCCATATCGCTATACTTATCTTCCATGCTCGATAAGCTCACACGGAAGTCGGAAGCCTTCGTAAAGAACTCACGAATCAGCTGGTTATATTCTGCCTGACGCTGTTCAATGGAAGCCCTCATCTTTACACTGTTTTCATTAACAGACTGATAATATTCCTTCAGCTGTTCCTGCATATATTCAATAACTTCATTGCGTAACTTGGACATATCATAATAAGCTCGGACAGATATTTCGGAGGCTATATTTATATTTGCCTGAGGCTTTTTCTCAAGCGTCTTTCTATTATCTTGTTCGTTAATAGTAAGATTTGCAATGGCAAGCTCATCCTTTAGTCGATCAATTTCCACTTGGGCTAGTTCTAATTTTCTTACTACTTCTTGAACTTTTTCTTTTTCGAAGTCATTGGCAGGTGTTTCATAGCTTGATTTAGATTCTTCCAAATCAAGGGTGGCAGCAGTCAATTCTTCAGATTTACTGTTCAGTGCTTCTTCCAAAACTGCTCTGTATTCTTTTTCATTCTGTAATTGTAATTGTAATGTTTCTAAAAGGGAGGCATCTATATGATTGGTTCTTCCATTTAGATCGAGAAGTTGCTGTTGTAACTCGAAATTCTTCAAGTTCAAATTTTCTTTCTCTGTGTGTAGCAGATCTATTTTTCTCATTAACTCTGTGTTCTGATCATTTAAAATTCCATATTCTGCAGTAAGAGAAGAAACCTGATATTTTAGTTCATTCTTTTCTTCAGTGAGCTGTTGTAAGGCTGCTTCCCGATCTTTTAAATCAGATTCTAAAAGACTAACCTTAGCACCACCGGCCTCGTTATTTTTAATCTGTGCTTTTAGAGCTGTTATAGTTGCATTCAGACTTTCGTTCTCCTCGCGAAGAGTGTCCAGAATTACATCAACCTCGGAAACGTCATAGCCAAAAAAAACTTTTTTCATAACATTAATCCCTCCGTAGCGTTATTATATAACGATGATTGGCCGCGAGGCCACCAGGTGCGGATGTGAAACCCGCCTACCCGTAGTTACAATGTGACTTACCTATATATTAGACTAAGGAACATGATTTGTCAACTATAGACAAGATATAACAAAATATGCATTGGGAAATTTATCAATAAGCAATTTAAAAATAAGTCATCCCATTCATACATACTATAAGGATTAGTGACAGACAATATATTACAAAAACGGTTTGTTATCATATGCATTCGCAGGATAAATTAATAACTGTTAAAAAAAGAATGGCGCAGATATTAATAGTTCTTGAGATCCTGTGTTATGGTCACTTATCTATATGGAAACTCAGGATGAATTTAATAATGTTTCGTTTTATAGGAGTGGAATACTAATATGAGCAGCATATTGATCGTTGGGAGTTATGGTACATTTACCAATGAAATGATTCATAAATTCTACAAAGAAAATTGGCGGATTTACACGCTGATTAGTAGTAAAAAGCCTATTAAGCCTGCTCACGTGTTTGAACAATACGCATTTAAGTATGACAGCGATAGCATAAAGGAGATTCTCACCAGCTGCCGACCAGATGCTGTCCTTTTCAGCGGTGCTTATGATCCTCTGTATCAATGGGATAATAAAAGTGATAGAGAGGAGTCATTAAGTTATATTACCGGGTTAAACAATCTACTCATGTGTTCCGCAATGATTGGAATAAGGCATTTTGTTTATGTATCTTCCGATCAGATATATGAAGACGAATATGTTATTGATATTACAGAGGATTTGCCGGCTACCCCTAAAAGTTTTAAGGGAATGACAATATCTCAGGGTGAGAATCTGGCAATGCATTTTGAACAAACCACCGAGCTTGAAGTGACAGTTGTAAGAATTGCCGGTTTGTATGGAATTCCGGCCAATCGGGAGGCGTGCAATGACCTGTATTCTAAAATGTGCCTGGAGACATTGGTATCAGGCCAACTGAAAATCAATGCAAAAAAGGTATTATCTGCACTATATGTTAAGGATGCGGCTGAAGCATTATATCTCTTAATAAAAGCTCCTGAAAGAAAGCATGGGTTATATCATATTTCCTCGATGGAAGAAGTCACAGAGGAGGCTGTTGCGGCTATCCTTCAGGATAAATATTTCCAGCAAATCGATATTGTGGATCAGACGATAGGACTTAGGAATAGGTTGATTTTATCAAATGAAAGATTTTGTGAAGAATTTCATTTTGTAATCAGAAGCAGTTATAAGGAAATAATTCCGCGGATTATTTCCCATATGAAGAGTCATAAGAATCTTTTTTTGCACAATGATGAAAGACAGGAAGGAAAAGGTTACGGAAAGCGCATGCTTCGGTTGTTACGAAAGGTGTTTCCTTTTGTGGAGTGCCTTATTTTCTTTCTTCCTTTTTTTGTTCTAAATAACCGTTCGGCAAGCAGTATTTACTTTAGCGGAGTTAATTTTTATCTTTTATATGTGCTGCTTTTTGCTGTAGTGCATGGCAGACAGCAAGCTATCTTTGCATCCCTGCTTAGTGTAATAGGATATTGCTTTCAGCAGACGGATGTATCGTCAGGCTTTTCGATATTAATAAATATAGAAACATATATTTGGATTGCTCAGATTTTCGTAGTTGGACTGACCGTTGGACATTTAAAGGACAAATTTCATGAGATGGAGCTAGAAAAGAAGGAGCAAATCGATTTTCTTTCGGAACGCTTAAAGGATATTACAGTCATCAATTCGAGCAATACAAAAATAAAAAATTATTTTGCCGAGAAAATCATCAGCAGTACAGAGAGTATTGGGCGAATTTATAATATAACCTCCCGACTGGACAAGGCTGCAAACGGTGAGGTATTGTTTGCCGCTTTGGATACTCTTGCAGAAATTATGGAAACCAGGGATATTTCAATTTACATGGTTTCTAATATGGATTATTGCAGAATGGCATCTGCCTCCAGTGAAAAGGCTCGTTCTCTTGGGAAGTCCGTGTTTATGAATGATTACAGAGTAATATTTGATGTATTAAAGATGAAACAGGTATATATTAACCGCACTCTTGATCCTACGCTGCCAATGATGGCAAGTGCTTTGTTTGATGATAAAGGCAATATGAGGATTGTCATTTTTCTATGGTCTATGTCTTATGAACAAATGACATTATATCAATCAAATCTATTAACGGTGGTCGGAGCCCTGGTTTATTCGGTGGTGGTGAAAGATGCAGATTATCTGGAGGCATTGGCGTATCGTCGTTTTATTCCTGAGACAATGATTTTACAGGAGGAGGCTTTTAAGGAAATGCTGGAGATATATAGACATGCCGCAGAGAAAGGTTATGCAGAGCTGAGCATATTCTATATTCATAAGGAAGCAACACCTCTAAAGGAGCTTAGCAGTCAGATTGTGCCTCTGCTTCGAGGAACAGACTATGTCGGAGCAATGTCAGATGGTAATCTGGCAGTACTTCTGACAAATACGAATGAAAAAGAATCTGTTTATGTTAGAAAACGCCTTGAAGAGAATAGAATCCGGACATATCAAGACAATGAGCTATAGTTTCTGCGACTAATTACGAATACATGGTTAGACAAGGAACTTTCGCAGATGTACTGGTTCAGAGGGAGATCATCTATGAATACAGTGGGACTTAGGTCTGTTTTAATTATCTTAATACTGAATACTATAATTGGGTTTATGGTATTTATCGTAGCGCTCTTTAAAAAAAAGGATCAACGAATCACTTTATTCCTTCTATCCTGGTTTATTTTTATTATTCCTTTGTGTGGACTTATGTATCTATTAACAGGACTCCTTATCAGCTTTTTGAACAGGAAGAAAAATGTTGATATGAGCGAGGTAAGCTTTAGCCAGGATAGGGAAAAACTAATCTTGCCTCCGGATCAGGAAACAGAGATGAATTATGTTCCAATTCAGGATGCCATGGCGGTTTCAGACTCTGGTAGTCTGAGGAGGCTTCTACTAAATACCTTGCGTAACAATGCTAAAAGATCAGTTTCCAGCATCGCTGTTGCCATGAATAGCAAGGATACGGAGACATCCCATTATGCTGCGTCGATTATCCTGGATGCATTATCTGAATGTCGTTCAACCGCTCAGAACATGCTTGATCAGATGCAGAAGCATCCGGAGGATGTAGAAATGAATTTGCTTACCTTGGAGTATATTCATGAGATTCTGAGTATGAAAATTATGAATGATATAGAGCAAAGAACATACATTTATATCCTGAATGATGTGGCTGAAAACCTTTTTACGAATAATCTCTGGTATATGTCAGCTGCACATTATTTATGGATGACGGATTTATTCATTTCAATTCAGGACAATAATATGGCGGATCAATGGGTTTCCAGAGCCGGAGTATACCGTCCGTATATGCTGGATACTTACAAGGCCTATTTACATTTGTACTTTGAGCAGCAGAACAGAACAGCCTTTTTTCATTGTTTAAAGGAATTAAGGGATTCGGACATTACTGTTGATGAAGAGATTATGAGCTTGTTTCGATTGTATGAAGAAAATGTAACTTAAAGTATACCTATATATCATAGAAAGAAAAGGGACACAATGGTATCAATTAGAAATTACTTTACGATTTTTACATTAATGCTGATGATATTTGTGATGTTCATGTTTGTCGGTGTATCTTCCAATCTTTTATCCGACGCAGTGATCAATCGTCATGCTCAGGAAAAACAAAATATTGGTGTGGAAAATTCTATAACAGCCGACTCTCTTAATTTGGCTGGAGAAGCTCCCGGGCAAACGGGTATTGGCAGGGCGGTAATTGCTCCTCAGGAGAAGCTCCAGGTTGCTATTGTGACAGAAAACACAGACGATGTTAAATTGCAGATTCTGATTGAGTGGTGTGTGTATAATAAATACATGTATCAGCTTTTTGAGGATATGCCGGCGGCGGATTTCATGAAAAACTACGATATAATCCTATTCGGAAATTATAACATAACGGTAGAGGATACGGAGCTTTTATATTCTTATGCGGATATGGAGAGAACTCTAATATTCACTCGAATTCCCGAATATAAGGTACTATCATCTAATACAATGTTAGCAAGTTTTTTTGGTATTCAGGATGAAGTGGCTGAAACGGTGACGGCTGACGGAATTAAAGTGTTTTCTGATTTTATGATAAGTAAGGAACGCATCTATACGAAAGGAGATTATTTCGGGGATGAGGATGATACGCAAATCACAATACCCTATTATTCGCTTGCTCCCGGCTATGAGGTATATGCAGTAGGGACGCTGGATAATCAGAAAGAGCTTGCAACCCCAGACAAGGACCTGCCTCCTCTCTTGTGGAGAACAATAGCTGGAAGTTCCTTTGTATATGTTATAAATTGTGATATATTTGACGGTTTGTCCATGCTTGGTGTATTGACTGGTTTTATGATGCATTCGGGAGAATATTATGTATATCCAATTGTAAATGCTCAGACAATTTCCCTTATTGATTATCCATATTTTTCCGATGAGAATAATGAGAAGCTGCAGCAGATGTACAGCCGATCCTCTGAAGCGTTGGCAAGAGATTTACTATGGCCAAATATCATACAAATTTTAAAGAATTATGGAGGCTCTTATAGTTTTTTTGCAGCACCGGAGCTGGATTATAAGGATGGAAGAGGTTCGAAAGACAATTACATCAGATTTTATCTTCGGGAAATTAGTAAACTTCCAGGTAATATGGGACTTTCTTTAGGACAGGTATCAGATATTAGCCTTGAGGATATGATTGCAGAGAATGAGAAATTTTTTATGGAATATCTGCCAGAGTATGATTTTACAGCATTGTATACAGCGGATTTTAGCACTTTCGAAATTGAAAATAATTTAAAAAATGATCTATTAAATAATATAAGCCTGATTATGTCAAACTATAAGGCAGGGGATCATTTACTGGAGTTTATTGATGATGACATTCTTTCTGTAAAATTTAATCTTGATGGTTATCAGCATGAGACCAGGGATAATTTACAAATGAACTCGATTGAGAATGCTCTTGGTATATGTAATATGAAAGTGGATATTGGACGTGTTCTTTATCCCAAGGATGACTCAGATGAGTGGAACTATCTAAGCTTGAAATGGTCAAAGGGAGATACGTATTTTAAGGATTTCTCAAAGCTGGATATGGTACCGGTTTACGAAATGGAGAAAAGAGTCCGGCGTTTTCTGGCGCTGGATTATACCTGTGAATATGGCAGGAATGATGTTAGTATCCATATCGATCATTTTGACGAAGAGGCCTATTTTATACTATGTATGAAAAACAGGATTGTTAATAGTGTTGAAAACGGAACAGTCAAGAAAATCTCGAATACTGCCTACTTGATTAAGGCAACCGATGCTGAGGTACGTATTCATATGCGGGAGGATAATGTATTACAAAAACCGAAAAATAATATGACAATCCCAAGTACACCGCAATGAAGCCGTTAAGCATCCCTGCATAGGTAATGAGTTAAGTGAAATTTATGTAAGGCAGTACTACCTGGACGATAGTGTGAAATGCAGAGCATTTCACATCTTGCATTTCACATCTTGCATTGAGCAACCTAGCGGTTGAATGTCAGTTAGCGTGAAAGAAAGCCACTTTCAATTTTCTTATTAAGGCCTATTCGCTTTTTGAATAGGTCATCAAAAAGTGAAAGGTACGGATATAATGAAAATATGTATGATAGCGGAAGGATGCTATCCCTACATTGTAGGAGGTGTATCCAGTTGGATTCACAGTATTATAAAATTATTCCCGGATACTCAGTTCAGTCTTATCACTATCGTTTCCGATCGTAGCATCAGCGGAAAATTTGCATATGATTTGCCGGATAATCTGACAGAGATATATGAGGTATATTTACAGGATGTGGACTGGGTTGGAAAACATAAGAGAAGAAAACGTATGAGATTAAAGAAAAAAGAGATAGATGCACTTCGCAGCTTGATGATAGGAGAGAATATAGATTGGATCACAGTATTCGGTATTTTTAATCGAAAAAATATCTCAATTAACAATATATTAATGAGTTCTGAATTTTTGGAAATGGTGAAGGAATATTATTCTCTCAGGTTTTCTGATATTACTTTTTCGGATTTCCTATGGACCTTGCGTTCTATCTATTTGCCTTTATTTTTTTTGCTTAAATGTATACCACCGAAGGCAGATATTTACCACTGTGTATCAACCGGATATGCGGGCATAATTGGAAGTAGAGCTTTAACACTTTATTCAAATGCGAAATTGCTGATTAGTGAGCATGGCATCTATACGCGTGAGCGTGAAGAGGAAATTATCAAGGCAAAATGGGTTCAAGGTATTTACAAAACCATTTGGATTGAGCAGTTTCGAAAAATGTCTAAGTGTGCCTACTATTTTGCAGATCTGGTAACCTCGCTTTTTGAACAAGCACGCGCACTTCAAATTGAGTTGGGGTGTCCTCCGGAAAAGTCAATAATAACGCCAAACGGTATTAATACAAAGAATTTTGAAGGAATTCCAGGAAAGGAACCGCAGGATCCATACATCAATGTCGGAGCTATTCTTCGAGTAACGCCAATTAAGGATGTAAAAACTATGATCAATGCATTTTATTATGCTCATCAAAAGAACTCTAAGCTTAAGCTGTGGATTATGGGACCTGATGATGAGGATGCGGAATATGCAGAAGACTGTCGTGAGCTGGTAAGAACCATGCATGCAGAGAACATAGAGTTTACCGGAAGTATTCGTACCACGGATTATATTGGAAAGATGGATATAATGATACTAACAAGTATCAGTGAAGGTCAGCCTCTTACTATTCTGGAGGGATTTGCGGCAAAAAAGCCTTGTATTGCTACGAACGTTGGAAATTGTCAGGGTTTGATTTATGGAGAGAATGATTCTTTTGGTGATGCGGGAATTGTTGTCTCAATTATGAATATTTCTGAGATCACCAATGCGATTTTAAAGCTGGCCAATAATCCTGAGCTGATTAGACAAATGGGAGAGAATGGTTATCAACGCCTTATGGCCAAATATAGGAGTATATACATGGAAGAAAATTACAGGAAAATATATAAGACATTAATCGAATTGGATAATTTAGTGTAAGGATAAATGTATAAGCTTCATGGATTATTGGCAGCTCAATTTGGTAGAAAGGTTAACGATAAGCATGGCAGGCATAGGGATTCAATTAAACAAAATATTTGAAAAACATACGGTTACATCCTCTATTTATGGGATTGGTTTCAGCTTTGTGAACACGATAGCGCCGATGCTGATTGTCATTGGATGTTTGTTGGGAATGTATGAGGTATTGGGATTTGATCAGGTGGGATATTCGGAGAGAGAGATTTTTTCCAGCAGTATATTGTATGTATTCATTTTTTCTCTTCTAACAACTGCTCCATTTAACTCAGTCCTGTCAAAATTTCAGACAGACAGAATTTATGAGCAGAGGTATGAGGATATCAGACCCTGTATTTATGTAGGGATATTGACGAACGTAACTATTTCCTCCATTGTGGCAGTTCCTTTTTATATCTATGAGGTGGTTGTGGGGAAGGTGGCCGTCTACTATGTATTTACAACATATATGTGTTATATAGGGTTAACTCTGACCTTTTCAACGATGGTATATAATTCTATTTTGAAGCAATATAAGAAGATCACTCTATATTTTATTTATTCAATGATAGTAACATTTTTACTATCTCTGGGCTTTTACTTCCTTTTGGATTTTTCAGTGACCTATAGTATGTTGCTGGCTTTGTCAATTGGTTTATTAATGATTGCTTCCATGGAACTTGCCAATGTGTTGCAGTATTTTCCTGCAAATAGTCATAAATTCGGGGAGGTATTAAGGTATTTTCGCGTTTATTGGAAGCTAATTGCATCTAATTTCTTATATACACTAGGGCTGTTTCTTCATAATTTCGTATATTGGACTCAA
>JAEWMZ010000248.1 GCA_023392995.1 Bacillota bacterium | reverse complement strand
AGCAGTAATTTCTCTGTTAAGGTTGTTTTACCCGCATCCGGGTGAGAAATGATCGCAAAGGTACGTCTTTTCTTAATTTCATTCGCATAATTACTCAAAGTAATTCCTCCAAACTCTAATACACACTGCTGTGTGTTTTTAACGTCTCCTGGACGTAATATTTCCATTCAAGCTTCCCGACATGCTGCCATAATCAGCACAAACATAGGGCAAAAAACGCTATATTTGCGTTCTTCCAAGTGTGAAGCATAGAAATTCTTAGGCGGCACACTATGGCGACTTAGAATTTTTCTCCACATTTCGTTCTATGATATAATTTCACAATTACTGCAAACTATTCCATAATAAATGATAGGAAATGCGCTTGTCAAGTAAATTCATGAAGAATCAGCAAAGATAAGAAAGGCCTGAACAGAGGCTCTTTCATACTTTATATCTTCTTAGTCATTAAATCTTATAAATTCCTCTCCACTGCCTTTCTTACTTCTATACTGGGTTTTTCACCTTCTACACATTCTTTGTCAATCAACCGTATGTTAGTCGGTTCAGAAGATATATACATTTCTTCTGTCTGCTGTTGAACCTCTTGTAATTCGTTGATTACAGCCGTTACCCTCTGAAACAAAGCGGCGTACATATCCTGATAATTTGGCATACCTGTTCCTCCTGTATAAAATCAAATAATCTATATATCATATATTATATGATATAATTCTTTATTTCAAGAAAAACAGAAGATTTAATCCAATATAAATACCATATATATAGAATATAATTCTATATAGTGGAGGTGTATTAATGATTGATGAAACATTTATACAAGAGCGTATAGCCCAATTAAGGACAAACAAAGGAGTTTCAGCGCGAGATATGAGCCTGACATTAGGTCAGAGCGAAAGCTATATTAATACGATTGAAAATAAGAAATCCCTTCCGTCAATGACGGTATTTCTTTATATCTGCGAGTATTTTGGTATTACTCCACAGGAATTTTTCGACGTGGCAAACACCAATCCTGAAACACTTAAAGAGCTAATTGAAGATTTGAAGCGGTTGGACAAAAAAGCTCTGTCCCATATTGCTGGGCTGGCTAAAGAATTGGCAAAGAAATAAGAATATCTTCTTATGCAGAAAAATGCCGGAAAGCCTTTTAAAACAGGCTCTACCGGCATATACTCGCATATAAAGAGATATTTAAAAGTTAGTTTTATTTCTCAAACAGTTATAATAGCACGTCATGTTCACAAAACTGCTAAATTACAATAGATCCTTGATCAAATATAATCTATATTTCACTCTACTCCAGTTCAAAAGCACCGGTATATAGCTGATAATATTTCCCCTTTTCTCTGATCAGCTTCTCATGGTTTCCTTTTTCTATCACTCTTCCCTGTTCCAGAACCATAATAGCCTCTGAATTCTGAACCGTGGAAAGCCGGTGTGCAATCACAAATACCGTACGGCCATGCATTAAGCCATCCATTCCCTTTTGAACAATGGCTTCTGTACGGGTATCAATACTGGAAGTAGCTTCATCCAGTATCATAACAGGGGGATCGGCTACCGCCGCTCTTGCAATGGATAATAACTGTCTCTGTCCTTGAGAAAGGTTCGCACCATCACCTGCAAGCTCAGTTTCATAGCCCTTTGGCAAACGCATAATGAAATCATGGGCATTGGCAAGCTTTGCCGCTTTGATTACTTCCTCTTCGGTGGCATCTAATTTACCATAGCGGATATTCTCCATTACCGTACCGGTAAATAAATTCGTCTCCTGAAGTACAATCCCTAAGGATCGTCTCAAGTCGCTTTTCTTAATCTTATTAATGTTAATGCCATCATAACGAATTTTTCCGTCTGCAATATCATAAAAACGGTTAATCAGATTCGTAATTGTTGTCTTTCCTGCGCCGGTAGCGCCTACAAAGGCGATTTTGTGACCTGGCTCGGCATAGAGGGATACGTCGTGAAGAACTGTCTTTCCTTCCACATATCCAAAGTCAACATCATAAAATCTGACGTCACCTTCTAACTTCGTATAAGTCAAAGTCCCATCCTTATGTGGATGCTTCCAAGCCCAGATTCCAGTTGCTTCGTCTGTTTCCACCAGCGTACCATTCACTTCTTTTGCTTTCACTAAAGTTACATATCCCTCATCAAATTCAGGATCTTCATCCATTAGCTGAAAGATTCGTTCCGCGCCGGCCAATGCCATTGCCACAGAATTAATTTGCTGTGAAACCTGATTAATCGGCATGGTAAAGCTTTTGCTCAGCTGCAAAAAGCTGGCGATTGCACCCAGGGTTAAGCCGCCGATTCCGCTGATCGCCATAGCTCCGCCTAAAATGGCAATACAGGCATATTGCATGTTTCCAAGGTTACCCATAACCGGCATAAAGATATTGGCGTAACGATTTGCCTCGGTAGCATTTTGCCTTAATTCTTCGTTCAGCTGATCAAAGCTTTCTTTCGCCTGATCTTCATGACAGAACACCTTTACCACCTTCTGACCATGGATCATCTCTTCGATATAGCCATTGAGAGCACCCAGTGATACCTGCTGCTTTACGAAGAAGGAAGCACTTTTTCCGCCGATTTTCTTTGTCACAAACATCATAAACACAATGAATATTAATACAAATGCCGTAAGATGAAGACTTGTTGCAAGCATGGCAAAGAATACGGTTACCACTGTTATAATGGAGGAAAACATCTGTGGTAAGCTTTGGGAAATCATTTGCCTCAGGGTGTCGATATCATTGGTATAGTGGCTCATGATATCTCCATGGTTGTGGGTATCAAAATACTTAATCGGCAAAGTCTGCATATGGGCAAACAGTTCGTCACGAATCTTCTTTTGAACCCCCTGGGCAATGACTACCATCAAAATATTGTAAAGCCAGCCTGCAATTACTCCTGCCAGATAGATGGCTCCCATGATCAGTATCGCATGCAAGAGTCCGGTAAAAACCGGATGCTCCATCTGAGACAAGGGAGCAATATAATCATCAATTAGTGTTCTTAAGAACAAGGAACCAATGACTCCCGCTAATGCGCTCAGGAAGATGCACAGAATAACAACACTGAGTCTCAGCTTATATTGTTCTGTCACGTAGGATAATAAACGTTTTATCGTTTTCCCCATATCCTTAGGTCTCTTCGGCTTCGGGCCGCCTGGCTTTCCTGACACTCCTGGTTTTCCTGACACTCCTGGTTTTCCTGCCTCGGCGGATTTAACAGAATCCTTACTCTTTTGACCCAAATTATTCAGTTGGATACTTTTTTCTTCTGCTTTATCTTGATCGATTGTATTACTGTCAGTTTTATTGTGATCAATTCTATTATTCTGTTCTATCTTATTATTTCGTTCTAGGTCTTTTCGCTGCAATTTCTTCTGCTCTGTCTTATTCTGCGTCATGATTAGCCCCTCCCTTCTGCTGTGATTGATATACCTCCTGATAAATTGCATTATTATTCAGCAGCTCCTCATGGGTACCGACAGCGTTAATATAGCCGCCCTCCATCACAATAATCTTATCCGCATCCTGAATGGAGGAGATACGCTGGGCAATGATGAACTTAGTGGTATTTGGTATCTCTTCTCGAAAGGCCTTTCTTATTAAGGCATCTGTTCTTGTATCTACTGCACTTGTGGAATCGTCAAGGATCAAAATCTTTGGCTTCTTTAGCAGTGCTCTGGCAATGCAAAGGCGCTGTTTCTGCCCGCCGGATACATTGGAACCGCCCTGTTCGATATGGGTATCATATTGATCCGGGAAGCTTTGAATAAATTCATCCGCCTGTGCCAGCTTGCTTACACGGATCAGCTCCTCATCGCTTGCGCTCTCACAGCCCCAGCGAAGATTCTCTTTAATGGTACCGGAAAACAGCACATTCTTTTGCAATACCATGGCAACTTCATTACGCAGGGTCTTAATATCATAATCCCTTACTTCCACACCACCGACCTTTACCCTTCCCTGGGTCGCATCATAAAGTCTTGGAATTAACTGAACCAAAGTTGTTTTTGAACTTCCGGTTCCGCCGATGATACCCACGGTTTCTCCCGATCTGATATTTAGATTAATTCCGGTCAGACAGGTTTTGTCAATCTCCTTACTATAGCTGAAATTCACGTTTTCAAAGGATACGGAGCCGTCCTTTACCTCATAAATTGGGTTTTTGCAATTTTGCAGGTCACTTTCTTCATCCAGTATCTCAGCAATTCTTTCCGCAGAGGTTCTGGAAATGATGATCATTACGAACACCATGGACAGCATCATAAGACTCATTAAGATCTGCATGGTGTAAACGATAATACTCATTAGCTGTCCTGTTGTCATAGTGTCAGATACAATTAATTTAGCAGAAATCCAGGATATTAACAAAATGCAGATATACATTGAGGATTGCATAATTGGCGCATTAAAAGCAAGAATCTTTTCCGCCTTTGAGTAATCCTTATAAATCTCGTTGGAGATTTTCTCAAACTTCTTTACCTCATGCGCTTCTCTTACATAAGACTTTACAACACGAATGCCATGTAGATTCTCCTGCACCATGTTATTTAAGTAATCATATGTATCAAATACCCGCTCAAAGATGGGGTGCGCATACTTAATCATCATATATAAGCCTAGCGCCATAAAGGGCACTACCGCCACAAAAATAAGCGCTACCCTGGCATTGATACTAAAAGACATAATCATGGACAGGAGAATTAAAATCGGAGCTCGAAATGCCATACGGATGATCATTTGATAAGCCATTTGGACATTGGAAATATCCGTCGTAAGCCTTGTCACAATGCTTCCCGTTGAGAATTTATCAATATTGGAAAAAGAAAAATCCTGTACCTTATAATAGATATCATGCCTTAAGTTGGCACAGAAGCCTGCCGCTGCCTTTGCTGCATATACCCCTCCCAGAGCTCCAAAGGCAAGGGCAATCATATTGCATAATACGAGCCCCAGACCGATCTTCCAGATAACACCCATATTCCCCTGATTGATCCCATGATCAATCAAATAAGCCATCAAGAGAGGAATTACTACGTCCATAATTACTTCCATACACACAAAGGTTGGTGTTAGGATCGTATCCTTCTTATACTGTCTGATACATTTTGCTAGTCGTTTTATCATGTTTACCTCCTCATTTTAGTTAGTGCGCTAATTGTAAGCTAGCTAACAATATAGATAGAAATGAAAAGCCCTCCCAGGAGGACATCTCATTCTACATTCTTTTTGATCTTATCCAGTATGATGAAGAACTGCTCTATCTCTTCTTCCGTCAGACCATTTTTAATATTATTCTCCAACTCCTGAATTGCTTTCATCGTAGCTTCATGAGCCTGGATCGCCTTCGTTGTTAACACCAGTTTTTTCAGCCTGGCATCATAGGCTACCGGCTCCCGGTAGAGCAGCCCATTCTTCTCCATCAACTGTAGTATTCCCGTGGCAGTAGAACGACGAATGGTAAAATCCGCCTCGATATCTCTCTGAAAGACATCCTTAGCCTCACGCCGGTCATACAAATAGCCAATAATCCAGCCATGCATCCCTGTAAGCTGCTCCGCATTTTCCGTGGCCTTAATCGCTACAATCTTTCGCTTGATCATATTAGAAAGAATCTTCAGTTCAAATCCTATTGCCCTGTTCTCCATCCAACTATTTTCCATTGTATTCCTTCTTTCTGTTAGCAAGCTAACATCTATGTTAGGCACCTAACATTATATCATTTATTTATGATTGAGTCAAATCTAAAATTATCCTTTGCCATTTTAAAATACTTAGGCAATTGCAAAGCAATATATTTTTTGTAATTGTATGCACAAAAATACTATTTTTCCTCTCTAACGCTTCCTTCCGGCTTAGCTTCCGCTTCGATGCAGTATCTGTTGTGTTTACAATAACTTCAGTTAATGAGTTTCGCAATTCTTATTTGATATACTTTAGATAATAGTAAAAATTAAGTTTACAAAGCGTCATTCTGTTAATAATTAGTTAAATACTTTTTTATTCTGCGCCTATTCTTATTGAAGGAGGATGCATTTAAATGCTGAAATTACAGGGAATTTATAAAGAATATCAGACAGGTGACTCTACAATTGCCGCTTTAAAGGATATTAATCTTAAATTTAGAAAAAATGAGTTTGTATCAATTCTGGGTCCCTCCGGCTGCGGTAAAACTACCCTTCTAAATATCATCGGCGGTCTGGATCGTTATACCAGCGGCGATTTATCCATAAATGGAAAATCCACCAAAGAATTTAAGGATACCGATTGGGATTCCTATCGCAATCATTCCATTGGCTTTGTATTCCAAAACTATAATTTGATCCCCCATCAAACCGTGCTTTCCAACGTGGAATTAGCCCTGACCTTGTCTGGAGTATCAAAATCAGAACGCAAACAACGCGCCCTGGAGGCACTTTCCAAGGTAGGTCTTGAAGATCAGATTCATAAAAAACCAAATCAGATGTCCGGCGGTCAGATGCAGCGAGTCGCCATAGCACGCGCCCTCGTCAATCATCCTGAGATTCTTCTGGCGGATGAACCAACCGGTGCCCTGGATTCAGAGACCAGCGTACAGATTATGAAAATTTTAAAGGACATAGCTAAGGAAAAGCTGATTATTATGGTGACTCATAATCCAGACCTGGCAAAGGAATATTCCACAAGGATCATAAAGCTAGTTGACGGTACGGTAAGAAGTGACTCTAATCCCTATGAAATTGGTAACTTCACCGATCCGACCTCTGATACGTCGAAGAAAACGAATTCCTCAAAGGAAAAAGCAGTCCTAAGTAAAACCTCCATGTCCATGTCCACTGCCCTGTTGCTTTCAATGAATAATCTGATGACAAAGAAAGCAAGAACCTTTTTAACCGCATTTGCAGGAAGTATTGGTATCATTGGTATAGCTCTGATTCTTTCTCTTTCCAATGGTATTCAAACCTATATCGATAATGTACAAAAGGATACCCTATCCGCCTATCCGATTACGATTAAAACGGAAGCAGTGGATATCACCAGTCTTATGAGCTCAATTGTTTCCAATCAGGAGAGAGAGATCACCCACAAGCATGATCAGGTCTATTCGAATCCCATTATGGGAAATATGATGGAAACCATGGTAAAGGAAGTAAAGACGAATAATTTGTCATCCTTTAAAAGAGAGCTTGACCGTCCGGACAGTGCCATTACCTCTCATACGAGCGTTGTACAATACAGCTATAATTTTGATTTGAACATTTACTCACCCGATACGAAGGAGAACATTATTCAGTTGAATCCAAGTACCATTTTTGATACCTTTACCAAACGTTCTCCCTTCCCCGGAATGAATTCCATGTATTCCAGCCAGCTAACCGTGTGGGATGAGATACCCGGCAATCAGGAGCTGTTAAATTCACAGTATGATATTCTTTCCGGCCGTTGGCCTTCTTCTTATGACGAGGTAGTACTGATGGTGGATGAGAATAACGAACTTAGCGATATTATGATGTACGCTCTCGGTCTTAAGGATCCCGAGGAGCTGGAGAAGGTTATGTCTGCTGCCCTAAAAGGAGAACTGTACCAAACAGATGCAGAGGTGAACTTTACCTATGATGAGCTGCTCTCCAAGACCTTCAAGCTGGTACTTCCCTCCGATTATTTCAAATATGACAAAGCCAGCAAAACCTGGAAGGACATGAGAGAGAACAAAAAATTTATGACAGACCTGATTCATAAAGGTACGGAGCTTAAAATTGTCGGCATTCTTCGTCCTAACGAAGCTGCTGTCACCACCTCTATGAATGGAGCGATCGGCTATACCCATGCCTTAACGGAATATGTAATAAAGAATACCAACAGCAGCAAAATTGTAAAACAGCAATTACAAGCACCGGAAACAGATGTTTTTACCGGCATTAAATTCAGTAATGGTGAGGAGCGAGAACTTACGCTGGCGGATGTGAACGCATATATCGATACCCTTGATAAAGCCACCCAAGAACAAACCAAGACTTATATAGCCTCCATGTCTGAGGAACAAGTAATCGAGATGTTTCAGGATCAGATCACTCCTCCCTCCACGGAGGCGACTTATGAGGATAATCGAAAAACCTTGGGTATGGTGGATATAGACACGCCCTCTGCCATCGATTTATATGCATCCTCCTTTCATGAAAAAGAGGCAATTGCTACCGCAATTAAGAATTATAATAGGAAAATGACGGAGGCAGGAAAAGACGAATATGTCATTCAATACACCGATATCGTAGGTATTATGATGTCTTCGGTAAGCTCCATTGTCAATGTGATTTCCTACGTACTAATTGCCTTTGTGGCTATTTCTTTAGTGGTTTCCTCCATCATGATCGGGATTATCACCTACATCTCTGTTCTGGAGAGAACCAAGGAGATTGGCATCCTGCGCTCCATTGGTGCCTCCAAGAAAGACATCTCAAGGGTCTTTAATGCTGAGACTTTAATTGTTGGGTTCGTATCCGGCCTGCTGGGTATTATAATTACAATTCTACTTAATTTGCCCGTCAATCTGATCATTCAATCGGTCTCTGGAATATCGGGAGTCTCTGCTGCTTTACCCCTTGCAGGAGGAATTGTATTGCTGCTCATTAGCATGCTTCTCACCCTGCTGAGTGGATTTGTCCCTGCTAAAATTGCTGCCAAGAAAGATCCGGTTGTAGCGCTTCGAACGGAATAAAGAAGCTTAATCGGTTGAAATCCAATCAAGCTTGTTTATTCGAATACGATTATATTTCTTCTATCTGGTTTGACTTACCTCTCTTAGTAGTTCAATAAACTTTTGTGTTGCAAGAGAATTATTCTTTTTCTTATTATAAATTAAATTGTACGGATATTCATATGCAAATTGCTCTACTATGATTTCCTTTAAAAGGCCTAGTTTAATCTCTGCTTTTACAGCATAGTAGGGCATAATGGATATCCCCAGATTTGCAGCAACTGCATGCTTTATGGCATCAATACTCCCAAGATACATGCTGATATTCTCCTGAAGCTTTGCCTGCTCTAAGAACATCTTATAGTAGGTATACAGCTGGGAGGTTTTCTCATGCACAATAAAGCTTTCATTACGCAGATCTTCAAATAATATCTTTCTCTTTTTGGTTAACGGATGTTTGCTTGATACTACGATTACCAATTTATCCTTTAGTATTTTTTCTACAAAGATCGATTCATGGTAATTGCATCTCCCGCCGCTCACAGCGATATCCAAGCTCCCATTCTCCACCAGGGTAGTAATTTCAGAGGTATTGGCAATGTGAAGATTAAAGGTTACGTTAGGATACCTTCTCTTCATTTCTCCAATGATCGACGGTAAGATATACGTACCCGGAGTATTACTTCCCCCAAGGTTAATGGTTCCTCCAATATACCCGCTTCGATCTATGATATTCTTTTCCATGTCATGAACCAACTCAAAGATTTTCTTCGTATATTCATATAACATTAATCCATCTTCACTTAAGTATATCTTATTGCCTGCTTTATGAAACAGCTTCATATCAATTTGAGTCTCAAGCTTTTTCATCTGTATTGATAATGCAGGCTGCGTTATGTGTAATATCTCTGAGGCTTTTTTAAAGCTGCAATACTTTGCAATTGTATTAAACAGCTCAAGATAATGTAAATCCATACGCTACTCCTAACCAATTATTGTAAATCCATATATTCTATTTATGGGTTTCATTTATAAGATAAATTCGCAATATAACAGATCTTTGTGTATGCTATATGATAGGTTAATCTTTTAACAATTCTAAGGAGGTTATAAATGATGAGTGACGCAATCCTGATTCCTTTCCAGGTATTTACCCTCGGTTTTGGTATTTCCATGTGCATCGCACTTTTGGTTAAATTCTTATTAGATGCTATAAAACACTTTACACGCAACAGCAAAGAAAAACAAGCTTAATTCGCTCCATTTATCAACATCAGAAAGAAAGACAGGTGTTTCTTATGAATATATTAGATTTATTTCAGGGAATTGGAACCATGTTTATACAAGATCCGGTTATTGTTATCTTCCGTATCCTGCTGATCGGCTTGGGCATATTGCTTGTTTATCTGGGCGTCAATAAAGTACTTGAACCCCTCATTATGATTCCCATGGGCTTTGGTATGTCTGCTGTTAATGCAGGTGTATTATTTATGACTGCAACAACTACGGGTAATTTATTCATCGACCCGATGATCACGGATACTGACTCACTTATGAATATTTTGCAGATTGACTTTTTGCAGCCAATCTATACCCTCACCTTCAGTAACGGCTTAATTGCCTGTCTGGTATTCATGGGAATCGGGGTTATCTGCGATATTGGTATGGTGCTGGCACATCCCTTTATCGGTATGTTTATTGCTATGTGTGCAGAGCTTGGTACCGTAGCAACCTTCCCTATAGCAAGATTACTTGGCTTATCCAATGGAGAGGCCGCTGCGGTATCCATCATTGGCGGTGCTGACGGCCCAATGGTACTTTTTACTTCCCTGACTCTTGCTCCAAATTTATTTGTCCCGATCACCATTGTCGCCTACCTCTATTTGAGTCTTACCTACGGCGGATACCCCTTTTTAATCCGCCTCATGATTCCAAAGAGGCTCCGGGGTAAAGTAATTATAGAGAAGAATACAAAGCCGGTATCACATATTACTGCCAAAGAAAAGCTGATCTTTGCGGTGCTTGCTAACATTCTCCTATGCCTGTTATTTCCGGTGGCGGCTCCCCTGTTTCTTAGCTTCTTTCTTGGTATTGCCATTCGGGAATCCGGTCTTGATAAGTATACCAAATTAATAGAAGAAGGCTTCTTATACACTGCAACCTTTTTCTTAGGGTTATTGTTAGGAGTGCTTTGTGATGCCAAAACCATTCTGGATCCAAAGATATTAATCCTTCTGGTTCTGGGAATGCTGGCTCTGCTGCTTTCCGGTATCGGCGGCATTATAGGCGGTTATCTGGTATACTTCTTTACAAAGGGTAATTTTAATCCGGTCGTAGGGATCGCGGGGGTATCCTGTGTACCTACTACTGCAAAGGTGGCTCAAAAAGAGGTTTCAAAAATCAATAAAATGAGCTTTGTTTTAGAGTATGCTTTAAGCGCCAATATTTGCGGGGTAATTACAACGGCAATCTTAACCGGTATTTATATAACTTTACTGAAATAGCTTACATAAGTACTTTTCCAGCTTCAAGAGATACAAGAGGATACGAAGGGACTAGCTTTCGAAACTTCAACTTATGGTGCTTTCAAATCATTCATAAAAGGGCTATTGCATAATACAGCTATGCAATAGCCCTTTTCCAGAATTGTCTGTCTCTATACTCTTATTCTGTTACATACCTCATTAAATCCGCCAAAATCGCTTGATAACCGCTGGCATACATATGCATTCCCTCCACAGAAAATTGATGCTGCAGATTCCCTTCCTTATCCATAAGATTAGCGTTCAGATTAATAAAGCTAAGTCCCAGCTTCTCTGCTAATTCCCTGACTGCTTCATTTGCCTCCGAAATGCGTGCATTCGTTCTGACCTTGAGTGCTTCCCTCATGTATGGGTTGCCAAAATCATGATCTGGGTTGACCGGATAATATGCCATCACATATACCTTTGCCTGAGGCAGGTGCCTCCTTATTTCACTCAGAATCCTTTCATAACGTTCGATCAAACCCTCCAACGTATAATCCGGCAGATTTAAATCATTTGTCCCGATGTTAATGAATATTTTTGCCGGTTCCAGCTCAAAGATCAGAGTATCCAGTACCTTTAGCATTTCCTCCGTCGTATAACCTCCTACCCCACGGTTATAGATCGTTTCCTTCATATCAAAATCCTGTATAAACTCATAGATCGGAAACTGCTCCATTAAGGATGACCCTACAAAAAGAATCTGTCCCTTTTTAACATATTGATTCAATATCTGATAGCGCTGAATTTTCGACCGCTTCTCATTTTCCATAAAAGCTTCTATTATGCTTCTCGCATCCATTTCTATCTTTTGTTCCATACAATGTATCCTCCTTTTATCTTTTTTATAGGTTCTTCTACCGTTTAATGCTGCAAGCTTTCCATTCTATTAGCATCCATTCTGCGACCTATCACTTCCATAGGAACCCAGCAACTCCAATCAATATTGGCATCGTTACGATGCAAAATAGCGTGCTTAAGCAAATACTTTTTACAGCTCTTGTATAATCCAGCCCATTCAACTGCGCAAAGATTGCAACATTGGAGCCAACTGGCGCAGCAGCGGCAATCAATATTGTCAGCTTAATATCTCTGTATTGGACTGGGAGAAGAGTTAGCAAACCTAATGTTATGACAGGAATAATGATTAGGCGTAATAGCGTACTAAGATAAGCCCATTTCTCTTGGAATAGCTCCTGGAACTTCATTTGTGCCAGGTATACGCCTAAGGTGATCATGGCAACCGGTGCCGTCATATTTCCCAGAATAGCTATCGTATCCGTGAATATGGAAGGTACTGCTAACTGTGAGATGAATAAGAACAAACCTATCTCTAAGGAAATAATCACCGGATTTGTGGCTATCTTCTTGAAGGATATTGCTTCCCTGCTGCCGCTCATAACAACGACCCCATATGTCCATTGCAATATATTAAGCAGTGCCACAAACGCAGCAACATAAAATACGGCTGACTCTCCAACAATGGCCTTCACCAGGGGAATTCCAAGAAACCCGGCATTTGAAAATGCTGTTCCGAAATGCTCTACCTTTTGCCGGTTTCCAAATACGAATCTTGAGATTATTACGGATACAGCCAAAGCTGCTATAGCTGCCAGAAGAGACACAAATAAACCATATAGCTTTTCCTGACTATAATCCGTTATGTAGGATTTAATAATGGATGCGGGCAATATGACATAGATTAATAAAATTCCCAGTTCCTTATTTCCCTGAAGCGTAATCTTTTTTGCCTTAAAAAGTCCATATCCAATTGACATCAATAAAAACATTACCACAATTTGTTTTAATAGGATAAATGCTAACGCCACCTTTGAATTCCTTTCTGCGGTTCTTTTGTAAAATAGAAATTGTCTTTGTTATCATTTGTACAAATTGATTTATATATAACTATAGCATATTTCCTTTCTTTGTTATAATATATTATTTATATATAATATATTATTTTTGTTATATGAAATTGATCGTTAATCCGTTTTCGCTCGTTAATCATAAAAAGAAAATATAGAAAGAAATGCTATTATATCAATCGCTATTTAAGGAAAGGGTGCCTTATGACGTTAAAGCAACTTCAATTTTTCAAAAGAACCGCTGAGCTGGAAAATATATCAAAAGCAGCACGAGAATTGTATATCGCCCAACCTGCTCTTAGTAAAGCAATCCGGGATCTTGAACTGGAGCTGGGCTATTCTTTATTTGAACGCAATGGTAAGAAGATCTCTTTAAATAGGAATGGTGATATATTGTACAAGCATGTACTGCAAATTCATTCTGATTTCTCAAGGCTGGAAAACGAATTAAAAGAAGCGAATCAGCAAAAGCCTGCTGCCGTCAATGTCTCTGTCCGGGTGGCTTCAAAGCTGCTACCAGACATACTTAGCTCATTTTACCAGAAATTCCCTTATGCCAATTTGAGGATTTACCAAATGAATCAAGAGACAAAGCATCGTCCTGATTATGATGTTATTATTGATTCGAAGGACATGAAAGCTTCCGTTTCAACTCATGGGGAGCAGCTGCTTTTGGAAGAAAAAATTATGCTCGCCTTACCTTCCAACCATCCCCTGGCCAGCAAGAGTCAACTCTTTCTTACCGATCTGACAGGTGAACCCTGCTGTTTATTGAATGAATTCAGTTCTCTGGGAAAAACCCTTCGCCGGAGGTTCGCTGAGAGTTATTTCACTCCAAACATTATCTTTGAAAGTGATAATCCTCATATGATACGTGACTTTTTAGGACTTAATCTCTCCTACTCCTTCGTTCCGGAACTCACCTGGCTGATGAAAAACGACTTTCCCCAGCTGATCCTTCGGGATATAGAGGATTGGGTTTGCTGCCGATATCTATACCTAAGTTATGGGCAGACGGCTTATATTAGTCAGTCTGCTAAGGATTTTTCCCGTCATGTGCAGGAATATTTTTTAATGCTTCGAAAATCCTGAAATACTAATAGACGTCGTAATAATCGTTCCTCCCCTTCTAAATAGAATCGCCCAAGGAAAATCTCTTGTGAACGCAACGTCCGCTTCCTGGGCGAAGATATTGGACGCAATTAGAGCCTTCCGGTAGCTATAGCCGTAAAGATGAAACGAAAAAAAGAGGTATCTCAAAGGAACAGGTATGCGTTTTATGCCCTAGGGATAGAGCAGAAAATCTTTACTGAACTTATATGTATAGGAAGATTGAAGCATACCGATTTAGAAATGCTCTTTACCGGTAGAATTGTATTGGTTTAAATGGTTTAAATGGTTTAAAATCATGAAAGGATTTTAGGATTAGAGAATCGATCTATAATGATGCGTGTAAAATATTTGAAATTAAATCTCTACATGTTATATAATATAGTAAATAGAGAATTGTAGATTTTAGTGGCACAATGGTAAGAAATGTGAAGTGAAGAAAGATTATATCGTATACATGATGAGGAGGATTTTTATGAAGAACCCATATGAAATATGCCCCACTTTTGAAACAGAAAGTTTTATTTTAAGACTTGTTTCAGAAGAAGATTCCGAAGATCTACTTAAATGTTATTCTGATAGTAAGGCACAAAAAATTTTTAACTCTGATCGGTGTACAGGTGATTTCTGTATTTACAAAATTGAGGATATGTTACAATGTACGAAAGCTTGGCTGTATGCTTATTCTCAACAAGAATTTATACGCTTTTCCATTATAGATAAATCACTATCTAAAGCGATTGGAACAGTAGAAATGTTTGGTTATACTGGTAAATATAAAACTAAAACCGGAATACTCCGAGTTGATGTTTCTTCTGAATACGAAAATGCAGATTGCTTAAACGAAATATTTCGTGTTTGTAACGAGCACTTTTTTGATTTGTTTGAGGTCGATATAATTGCAACTAAGGCAATACCTCAAGCTGTTGAAAGGCGGAATACATTATTAAACATTGACTTCTGTGAAGGAAATTCATATGAAGGAGAGCACTATTTTTTGCGTTCAAAATAAACATAATCTACAGTAAACATAACACATAATATTCTTAAAACGTGCATTAAGGGAACTTTTAACAAGTTCCCTTAATAATTGCATACGATCAACACTATCCTTAAACATAGCCTATGTTTAGAATCCATGATTTAACTTTTGGTCTAAATCCTATAGGTTTAACTTTTGGTCAAAAACCTATAGGCTTAACTTTTGGTCTAAAAACTATAGGTTTAGCTTCTGGTATGAAAACTGTAAGTTTAGCTTTTGGTATGAAACCTATGAGTCTAATAATAGGTCTGAAACCTATGGTTTGTTCGTTTTATGTCTGGATAGTTATCTATAGCATGTCTCCATTACTCTTAATAACGTCTGAATAAAAATATGCGGAATCCTTCAAGATTCTCTCTTTTGTCTGATAATCCACATAAATAAGGCCAAAGCGTTTATCATACCCTTCTGCCCACTCAAAATTATCCATGACAGACCAATACAGATAACCAAGCACCGGAATGCCCTCTTCTACTGCTTTTTTTAGATATCTCAGATACCGATGAATGAAATCAACTCTCTGGGGATCATGTACTTTTTTGTCCAGCATGACAAAATCCGTATTGGCCATTCCATTTTCCGTGATTAAGATCGGAAGATGATATCTTTCATAATGAAACTTGGCCATCCAATACAAGCACTCCTCTGTGATCGGCCAATCCATGGTAGTTCTTGGCATACCCGAAGTTACATTGGAATTGGCTCTTGACACCTCTGAATAACTATTGTTATGGTAAATATTAAAACCAAAGAAATCCAAAGGCTGATGGATTACCTGCATCGCCTCCGGATCCAGTACCGGCTTCAGAACTTCCGGCACCTCTCCAAGAATGATGGGATCCATCCACCAGTTTGTACTAAATACATGGGCATTTGCCGGATAGGATGCCTCTCTGGCAGCTTCTATATCCTCACCACTTAAGGAAGCGGGTGTGATTCCACCTCCTGTAGGTGCTAGCCCAATGATTGGCTTGTTTTTCGCAAATTCCCGGATTACCTTTACTGCTTTTCCATGTGCCAGCATGACATTCCTTGTTAATAAAAGTTCATTTTCCTTTTCCTTTAAAAAGGGGGCATGACTTCCCTCAACATAGCCTAATCCAATAAATACCTGGGGTTCATTGATTGTCATCCAATAGGTTACTCTGTCAGAAAGAGCATCTACGATGACCCTGGTATAATCCGCAAAATAATCAGATACTTTGTCGCAGTTCCATCCACCCTGTTCATGAATCCACATAGGCAGATTCCAATGGA
>JAEWMZ010000246.1 GCA_023392995.1 Bacillota bacterium | reverse complement strand
CAGCAAGAGATTTCGGATATTTCCAGATCCTTAAAATCTTTGGCGAGAGAGATTAGCGTACCGGTGGTGGCTCTTTCCCAGTTAAGCCGTGCGGTGGAGCAAAGACCGGATAAAAGGCCCATGCTTTCGGATTTGCGTGAATCCGGAGCGATTGAGCAGGATGCCGATGTCGTTATGTTCATTTACCGTGACGATTACTATAACAGAGATACGGAGGAACCGGGAGTATCTGAGATTATTATCGGTAAACAGAGAAATGGTCCGGTAGGTACGGTCAAGCTGGCATGGCAGGCGGGCTTAACAAAGTTTGCTAATCTGGAGCATTAATGCTTGAGTTGATATAAAGCCCGGAGTGTTTCAAATCCGGCACCCTGCGATAGATAGTTTCAGGTTCTATGGTGTGAACAAGCTCATAGTTTTTTGTAGCATGTTTTTAATGATATTCATCAAGGATCGAAATGTGAATACGATTCAGTGTGAGATACTGTTGAATTAAGGAAACTTCTTCGAAGTTTCCTTTTTTTCTGTCGATAAGTTATATTCCGATATGTGGAAATTGTATTGCAATTGGGGATTGCTATGTTATAATGTAAAAAGTGGAAAATAATTACAGCAATAAGGGAGGACGTAAGAGTGGAAGAAGTAAGATATATGATTTCAGAAGCTGCAAAACGTGTCGATGTAGAAGCACATGTTCTCAGAAACTGGCAGAAGGAGCTAGATCTCCCGATTTCCCGCAATGAAATGGATCAGCGTTACTATAAGGAATCGGATATTGGACTGTTGAAACGGGTAAAGTATTTGAAGGAGCAGGGCTTTCAATTGAAGGCGATTAAGATGATTCTGGAGAATAATGAAACAGAGATGTTCGAATCTGAATCAGCGAGACTAATGGAGGACAAGCAAGGTATGGAGCAGTTACATGATGGAAATCCTTTAGAAACTAATGATGAGACAAGCCTGATTACAGAAGAAAATCATGAGATGAAAGAAGATACAGGTTCCAAAATGGACCAGTTTAAAGCGATTATGAGCCACATTATTGTATCAGCATTGAAAGAAAACAATGGGGCATTAGCGGAAGAAGTTGGTATGAATGTAACTGATGGAGTTGTCCGTGAGATGAACTATTTAATGCGGATTCAAGAAGAAAGACAGGAGGAACGATTTAAGAAGTTCGATTCAGTATTAAGAGACTATCAGAAAGGCAGGCAGTTGGTAGCAGCAACATCCGAACATAAAAAGAGAAAGTCAAAGTTCTTTACTAAGAATAAGGTGTACATATAAAACAAATAAAACAAAAAGAGGATGCGTTATGCATCCTCTTTCTTCATGACAAAGGGCTGTCGCAGCATACAGCTATCCTAATAAGCTGGAAGCAGCTTCGAACAGCTGCATATTGCGACAGCCCCTTGTTTAACTATGTAACTTGATTAAGCAGAAATTGCTCCTGTAGGACATGTGTCTGCACATGATCCGCAATCTATGCAAGTATCTGCATCAATTACATAATGATTAGCACCTTCAGAAATTGCTCCTGTAGGACATTCTCCAGCGCATGCGCCGCAGCTGATACATTCATCGCTGATATTATAAGCCATAATTATTACCTCCTTTTATAAAAATCGATGATATAGGTAATTGCGAAACACATTAACTGAATTTCTTGTATACACAACAGATACTGTATCAAGCGGAAGCTAAGCCCGATGGAAGCGTTTGAGCGAAGAAATAGTATCTGTTGTGTATACAATTATAAAAATCATATTGTTGTTTTGCAATTGCTTAAAATCGATTATATTTTAATATATGTAGGAAAAGAATACAAGTCCTTTCACAAAAATATACTTGGAAAATGACAACAAGTCGAAATTTGCTATTGTTTTATCGGCAACTCAGAGATAAAAAGGATGTAATCCAATGGGGGAAGAAAATGAATGACATCCTTACGACGAAATAAAATATTAATTTTCTTTGGAAGTTATTTAAAAATGTGATTTTAGTCACAGATTAAGTAAGGGATAAAACGTATAATAATCTAAAATAAATGATTCGATTCACAAACAAGTGGAACTTATGTGCCGGTTCCCTTGTCATGAATTAAATTTATATAAAGGAAACTCATATGCTTGACGGCTTATTCTCAATGTCATATAATAAGCTAAGCTTGGTTAAGAAGCGTACCTTTATAAAAAGGAGGAGTGATCCTCCTGCAAATAATAATAAGAGCCTTATCTGCAGATAATATTGATAAGGCGTCAATATCAATATTCAAGGAGGAACAACATTATGGCAAGTATAACCAAAGACATGACAATAGCTCAAGCAATTTCCGTTGATCAAAATATTATCCCGGTACTTTTAGATATCGGTATGCACTGCCTTGGATGTCCATCCGCTCAGGCAGAGACCTTAGAGGAAGCAGCAATGGTTCATGGTTTAGATCCAGAAGATTTAATGGACAGAATTTATGCAGAAATTGGTGAGTAATCTACTATAAAAGGACTGAATTTCGGTAATCAAGAATTATACTTGATATCCGAAGGTCAGCAAATAAGAGGTATCGTGAAATTTATTTCACGATACCTCTTATTTTTT
>JAEWMZ010000233.1 GCA_023392995.1 Bacillota bacterium | reverse complement strand
TACTATGTCTAAACTAATATTAAAATATTTATCCATCGTTGCAACAGTCTATCTGTTGTCCATGGCTATTGATACCATTACGATTCATAGTATTCCTGCCCTGCTTATCCTGGGCTTGGTATTATTAGTGGTAAACCTGTTTATTAAGCCTTTGATTCTGCTGCTTACCCTACCTTTCAGTATCATAACCTTTGGCTTATTTACCTTTATTGTAAATGCCTGGACCATCATGATAGCAGATGGTTTTGTCTCCGGTGTCAGTATGGGCGGTTTCCTTAATTCCTTGCTTGCCGCATTTATTATAGCAATATTACAACATATTCTCAGGGATAAAAGTAAGGTAAGAGATTAAGATGGAAACAATGATATCTACTTTACATTCAAGGGGGCTGCATTTTGTGACAGCCCCTTTCGCTCTATTAAATACTACTCCACAGGCTTTGCTTATTTTCTTCCGCACAAGAGCCCCAGATCAGTCAACATATTTTTCAAATCCACCTTCTGCATAACAACCGATGATTTTTGCCATACATGTTCAAAGAGTGCTGGTTACAGTAAAACTCATAGACTTTACCACTTCATCCACATTCTCCAGGGTAATTTCAGATTGGGAATACTTCTTATAATCCTCTCGATTAATATGCTTAAAATCAATCCTTTTCAGAGATCTGATGATTTCATTACTAAAACGGTATTTCAGAATACGATTTCCCGCATAGATCGCGTAAGGCGGTATATCCTTTGCAACAACACTCCCCGCTCCCACGACACAGCCTCTTCCCAGGGTAACTCCGGAAAGTATCGTTGCTCCAAAGCCAATCCATACATCATCCTCAACGATGATGGGTCCCTTACAGACTCCGTCATACCGAACATGATATACCAGCTCAGGAAATGGATAATTGGTTGCCCTCTTATAATTATGCTCCCCTCCAAGAACAAAATTCACGTTACTGGCTATGGAACAGAAGCTTCCAATGTTCAGCCGCTCCTCCTTCGCACCATAGAAATGAGCATTAATATGTCCATAAGTACCCTTTCCTACCCGGATACGTTCCATTGGACTATTATAGCTTATGGTGGTACGATTATGGCGGTTTAATTTCCGCCACTGGAGATTTCTTCTCTCTTGCAGATATTTTGAAGCAAAGGGGGCAATAATGGTTCTTAACACCAGCATGTAAATCCTCCTAACATGCTTTTTATACTTTTCAAGATAATTATATTCTTTATAATGGCATAAATATGTAATCTTATTTCGAAAAGCACTCCTACGTTAACTACCCTCAAAAATTGCCCCTTATTAACTGGTAGCATTCGGACTATCGCCGTTGAATCGAAATCCTTCCGGTACTATATCTTAAAGACTCTTACCGCCTCAAGTAAAGATTCAACTGCCTCCTTGGCTTTCCTTGTTTCAACTACCGTTTTGTTCGATTCTAATGCTGACTCACTGGCTCTTCCTGCTATATTGGAAGTTCCTTGAGCACCCTCTGTGGTTGCTGTTGCAACTCCCGTTATTGCTGTCGTAATATTTTCAACAGAAGCTAACAGTTCCTGGGAGGTGGAGCTTAATTCTGTAACAATATCCTCAACCTTGCCCGCATCGGCAGAATATTCATTGGTTGCTAAAAGCATCTTTTGATAGTCCTCCACTACCTTTACCGAGACAAACTGCACCAATTCCTTTGCATGTTCCGATAAATTAGTGACCACATGGAATACCTGCTCATTTATTTGCTGCATCTGATTAACAGTCCTTGTAGATTCTTCGGCTAATTTACCGATTTCTCCCGCAACCACGGCAAAGCCTTTGCCTGCATCTCCAGCTCTTGCTGCCTCAATGGATGCATTCAGTGCCAATAGATTTGTCTGGCTGGCAATGCTAAGAATTCCATTTGCCAGCTCGTTAATTTTATCTACTGCCTTTGCTTCTTCCAGAGATTTTTCTAATTTTTTCTGCACTCTGGTGCGAATATCATGAGCATCCTGCTGAGCGCTTACATATTCACTTCTAAGAGCTGCTGCCCGTTTGTTAATATCATCCACAGTGGCGGCTCCGTATTGCGCCTTTTGAGAAACATTTTGTACCGCGCCATTGATTTCTTCCACTGTTGCCGTCACTTCTTCTGTTGACGCTGAAGTTTCTTCCATTCCTGCTGCCAATTCCTCTGTTGTTGCCGATATATCCTCCATGTACTCATTTAAACGATAAATGTTTTCATTAACGGTATTTACAGAGTCGTCTACTTGATATGCGCTATCCGATACTTCGTGAAAAGAAGCTCTTATCTTATCAATAAAGTGGTTCAGGGCATCCGCCATAGCACCGATTTCATCCTTGCTTTTCACATTGATTTGACAGGTTAAATCATTATTTTTTTCAGCCTCCAATAATCCATTCTGCAGGATTCGTATTGGTTTGATCACTGATCTTGAAATCAGTAAGCTTAACAGGATTGCAACTGCAAGAAAAGATACAATTGATATCACTACTAATTCTTCTATCCTTTTGGCGGTACTTGCAGAAGTATTAAGCAGTTTTGACATCTGCTCCGCACGAAATACCTGGTATTCCTCCAATTTTTTATTTAATGCCTCCGCAGTTGGAACCATTTGACTTTTCATAATACTAATTACCTCAGTATCCTTTCCCGCTTTTACTGCTGGAATCAAGCTGTCAGTTGCAGTAGCAACATATTTATTCTCTAATTCCTTTGCTTCTAAACCCAGCTTCTTTCCTGTCTCAGTAACAGAACTGCTAATTAATTCATCAAAAAGCGCATCTGTCTCTTCTGTCAGCTCCTTAAACTGACCAATAAAAGCTTCATCCTTAGTAATCACATAGCCTCTTAATGCTGCAACCTCCTCTATGGAATTTTCAATCACTTGATTGGTTTCCTGATATAAGGGCAGGTATATGTCATCTATGTCGCTAGCCGCAATTGATATAGAGTGAATCTTTATCAGCATAAATATTAGTAGTATCGCTGCAATTGAGGTGATACCCATAAAACCTCCAAATATTTTAACCATAATACTGCTTCTTTTCTTCATTCTCTTTTCCTCCCACGTAAATCCTTTTGTTGTCTCTTGTTATCTAAGTAATTGTCATCCTATTATTATCTGTTTCTAACAAGCCTCCTTGAATAAGCTCCAGCATAATGTCGACTAAGTCGGGATCAAACTGTCTGCCTCTTCCGGCTCTAAGCTCCTCTATAATAAATTCAACGTTCTGCTTTTCCCGGTAGGGTCTCGTACTATACATCGCATCAACAGCATCCGCGATACCGATGATACGTGCTTCGATTGGGATTTTATCTCCCTTTAAACCAAAAATATAGCCCTCGCCATCATACCTCTCGTGATGATACAAGATGCCCTCATATACGTTTTTAATGGCACTAAAATCCTTTAGAATATTACTACCAACTACAACATGATCTTTTATCATCTCATACTCTTCTTTTACTAAAGCAGCCGGCTTCATCAATAGGTGATCAGGAATACCGATTTTCCCTATATCATGTACCATTGATATATTATAAATATCATTTATTTGCTTTTGATTCCAATGTAATCTTCGAGCAATTTCCGAAGCATATTTGGCAACTCGTTCTGAGTGCTGACAGGTATAGGGATCCTTTGCATCTAAGGCTTTATTTATCGCCAGTACGGTTTGTACAAGGATTGCTTCCACTTTTTCTCTTTCGTTTAAAACTGATTCTTTAAGGTGTTGATTTGCTCTCAGCGCTTCATTCTTTGCTGCTTCTAACTCCCTTTCTCGCTCTTTTTCCTTTAAAAGCACCTGAGTTAAGTCCGTACAGCTAAGATAGAATATATTACTATTCGTACCTTCCTGTTGAACATGAAGCCTCTTTATCTTACCATCCGGCCTTTGGCGAAGCATCACAAAGGCATTATCTTTATCACAGTTCCTTCGTATGTAATGAATCATCTCCTCTACATTGTCAAAATTTTTATCGAAATCTTCAAGAATATGAAGAAATTCTTCTGCTTGGGAATGATCGCTTATTTTGATGCATCGTTTTTTCCCGCTGACTCTTCCATATATGATCCAACACCGATCCGCCAGCACATCAAGGTAAGCCATAAAATCATACTCCTCTTCAACCGCCCTTTTTGCCAAAATACTGATAATCTCTTTATCTGTTATGTTTTCTTCCCATACTTTTATATAGACCTCTCCCGTATCCGGCGATTGCATCATTATAAGTTCAAACAAAACATACATTATTCCATGATCTGTATTTAAGTGAAGCATTCTCGACTCAGGATACGATGCGGATAGAGATATGGATAATAATTCCTCCCGGCGGCAGTGTTTTAAAAACTCCTTATCCTCCGCATCCATACACTGTGCCGATAAGTTTGTCAAATAATTATCAAAGGCAAGCCTATTTTTACTGCGATATGCCATTTCCATAGGTTTCTTACAATAAACAATTTCATCCCTGGTAAGATTCCATATATGAAAATTCTGATATCTATTTTCCGTTTGAGAAAAACCATCCTGCTTACCTGCAAACATGACATTATGAAATGCAATTCGGCGATGTCTTAACGTAGTCTCGGCAGCAATATCGCTATTATCCGATGCTGTTTCATAGAGATAAATCACATAGGCCCGCTCCTTATTCCAGGAAGATGCAATCACACTGATCTCAAGTTCCCTGTGGGTATAGGGTTCCTCAACAACTCGGGTTCCACCATTAACAGCATCAATTAGCCCCTTCATCCCTTCCGGAAAATCAGGAAAAAAGAACTGCTGAAATGTGATCCCACTATCAAAGTTACTTTTTGGCGAAAGTATTCTGCAGGCTGCCTGGTTATAATAAAGCAATCTAAGTTCCTTCTGTGCTACCACAATCATTGGACCCATATTTTCATAAAAAAAATTCACCTTTGGATCATTTATCTCTTTTGAGTTATAAAGTTCATTTTTCTTTAAATCCGTTACATCGGCATAATTTAAGAAAGCTACCCGCGCACCGCTGCCAACAGTCTGAATTTTCCCTATTGTATGTACCAGCCGATACTCCTCTTTCCCATATAGCTTGATCCGATAGGTAACATCATAGCTTCCTCCATCTCTGGAAAACCGATATCCGATCTGTGCCAGCATTTCCACATCCTCCGGATGCACATTTCCAAACATGTCCTCATTAAAATGCTGAATCAAACTATCCCTGTTTTCCCCCAGCATTTCACACAAACCATCTGATACTAATATGGTTTCTATTTTATTCTCTATTAATTGATAAATCGCAATTGCAATACCCATTCTCTCGTAAGCCTCGATTTGTTCTGCTGTAAAAACGTTATCTCTGCTTCTCACAGTATCTCCTCCTTAGTACACATTGCCTTTTTAAAGACGGCAAAGCCATATTGAGTGAATTCCCAGGTTATTTCAAAAGGTTTAAGAATGAAAGTGGTTGACCTAACTGATATTTATGATTCTTCATTTATATTCGACATTTTTCATCTAATAAAGCTTTATTAGTACTTATTATGACTTTATTTTATTCCATTTTATCACGATTATTTTACATTGCTCGCCAAAATTATATATGATACTATTATAAATGTAGTCAAATTACGGTTTTTCTATATCAATTTTATCATTAAAGGAGTTCATAGCATGAACCAGATAGATTCCTATACTTACTTGGGATATTCTCACGCCAAATACTTAGAAAATGATCCAATTCAATATGATGTGAAGGCGAATGAAGTTATCCTTAAAGAAAATCAACGTTCGCACTTTCACGATGATGTTGAATTGTTATTTATCGTTAACGGGGAAGCAAAGCTTATTGTGAACAATGAACTAAATATGATAAATTCCGGAGATTTGGTCATGTTAATGCCCTTTCATGTACACTCCATAAACCTAATCAGTAAGAATCTAACCGTATATCAATGTAAAGTATCCTTAGGCTTGTTATTATTTTCATCCATCTCACGTTTAATAGAAAAGCACATTTCCTACTCTCTGGCCTATGGAAATGTCGTTGCCAAACTGAATGAGAAAGAAAAGAACATGATACGCGCTAATTTTGAGGAAATGATAGAGGAGCTTCACAGCGACAACCTATTGAATACAATGGTTGGTCTTAGCATAGCCAATAAAATCATCTTATTGTTCAGCCGGAATATAGCCACAAATATTTCTGCCAATGAAACCTATCAGCATAGTTTGACTTGGAATCTCCTGCAATATATGAATATAAACTTTAGCAATGAACTTTCATCGAAGGACTTGGCTGCTGAATTCTCTCTCACGCCTCTTAAAGTTAATAATTATTTTTATCAATTAACCGGTGAAAATTTCTCAGAGAACTTACATAGAACGCGAATCCGCTATGCTTGCAGTATGCTTCAATTTGATCAGCTCTCCAGCAGTTATATTGGTAAATATGTGGGCTACAAAAGCACCTCTGCTTTTTTTCGTAAATTTAAGGAAATTAAAAAAATGACACCGGAAGAGTATCGGAAATCACATATCCCAGAAGATAGCATATACAGACCTTTAAATACTTCCTGGAAAATCGTTCTCTATCTTTATGAGCATTATTCTGAGACCTTAGATGTCATGTCAATTTCTCAGGCACTCTTCCTATCCCCAGAAGCAATCCATACTGAGCTTCTGGCTAATTTTGATATTACTTTACCAGATCTGTTAACAAAAATAAGACTTCAGTATGCACGTTCATTTTTACAAATAATGGATGTCCCAATACTTAAGATTGCCTATATGACGGGTTTTTCATCCATTCGAACCTTTAATCGGTGTTTCAAAAATATGATGCATTGTACCCCTCTGGAATATAGGAAATCAATGATTCCACACAATGAATAGGCTTTTATCGTACAATAAAAAAGAAAGCCCTAAAAGTAATGTGAATCACATCAGATACTTTTGGGCCTTTATTTTTATATAAAAATGACTTCTTTCATCATTATCAAATCCATCACACTAACTTCCTTTCCATGTTATGAGGAAATAATAACAAGCAATTTTAAAGATTCGTTGAAGATTTATCCAACATTTTGCTGCAGAAGGCTTTTTTCACTACTATTCAAAGATATGTTTTCATATTATTTAATAAAAACTTTGAGGTTCCTATGATTATACATGTGGTGCAAGCAGGGGAAACAATAGAAACAATTGCACAAGAATACGAAAAGTCGGTAGAAAGCATAGTTCAAGACAATCAATTAGTTAATCCATATAATTTAGCTGTCGGTCAAGCTATTGTAATTGTTTATCCTAAAGAAGTATATACCGTACAGGAAGGCGATACTTTAGGGGGAATTGCGGATGCTTTTCACATCTCCATCCTACAATTATTAAGAAATAATCCTTACCTTTCCGACAGAGAATTTATTTACCCAGGGGAAACGCTGGTAATTAGCTATGATAACAGTTCAAACCCTGCTATTACAACCAACGGTTATGCCTTCCCCTACATCAGCAGCGCCACCCTGCGAAAAACCTTACCATTTTTAACTTATCTCTCGATTTTTAACTACACGATTACGGCCGAAGGAATGATAAACCTCATCGATGATACTGCAATTATAAATACGGCTAAGGAATACGGTGTAGCCCCAATTATGGTCATATCAAATATCACAGAAACAGGAGTTGCAAACAGAAATATCCTTCATGATTTGCTATACAATCAGGAAAAAGTAAATTTATTAATTGATCAAGTCCTTACTATACTACGTGAAAAGGGTTATTATGGAGTAAATCTAGATATACCTGATATAGCTCCCGAAGACGAACAGACATTTGAAGCTGCTATTACTGAAATATCCAATCGATTACATAATGAGAATTACAAAGTATTTATTACAATAACTCCCATTACCGTTGAAGTCTATACTAATTCCAGTCACAAAATTTCAGATTTTTCAACAATTGCAGAGAAGGTTGATGGGATAAATTTATTATCTTATTCCTGGGGCAGATCCAATGAGGTTCCAATTGAAATACTCCCAGCTTATGTTTTCCGATTGCTGTTAAACCTATATTCTGAACAAGGTATCCTGGAAAAAACAACCCTTGGGTTTTCAACGATCGGTTATATCTGGTCTCTCCCCTATATAGAGGGCGTGTCACACGCAGATTCCATCACTGATACCAATGCTGTCCTGCTGGCAAGCGATTCTAATGCAACAATTTATTTTAATCAGGTAAATAATACGTCCTATTTTTACATACTTGATACTACCGATCATTACTTTGTATACTTTAATGATGCAAGAGGTGCAGATGCAATCATAAAATTAGTACCGGAGTATGGACTAAACGGGATTACGATCTGGAATATCATGAACTATTTCGCTCAATTGTACCTGGTTCTAAATACGCAGTACGAGATTATTCAGGTTTTATAAATAGTTTTTATAAATAGTTTTTATTCAAGATTAACGGGGCAAAACCAAATAATATGGTCTTGCCCCGTATATTTTTACTCATAAAACTGCATTGTCATACCAATTACGCCCTTTTTATCATCTATTTCTAGTTTATAATATTTATCATAATCAGAGGAATAGGTGTATACCCAGTATCCCAAATCATCGGATCGATAGGTATCATTTGGCTTGCCGTAAGCCTTTACGACTTCTTTTAATGTACTGCCTTCTTTTATCCCGCCGGGTAAAGCAAAGGAAACCGGATTCTTTGCAAATCTGTTATTTACAGTAATATTCCAGATTTTACATTTCTTAATATCCTTTTGCTTTTTATCGGTATTAATAAAGCCTACCGTGATTTCAGTATCATAGGTTGCATTTTTAAGTCCTATTGTTCCGGTGATTTTATCACCGCTATTCATAATATAGCTATCATAGCCATAATCAGATAGGTTAAAATCCCAACCGTTATCTTTCAGCTGTTTAAAATCAAAAGATAACTTATATTCTTGTCCATCCAGCTTAAACTCAAGATCTTTCCAATCCTTCGAGACCTTTTGGCTTCCCTGCACTTTTACTTTACAGGTATATTTTTCACTGCCGGTCTTCGCTGTTATGACCGCTGTACCCTTTGAAACGGCCGTTACTTTACCGTCCTTTGTTACCGTTGCGACTTTTTTATTACTACTTGACCAGCTTATTGTTCCTGTAGTCCCGGTCACTTTTAACGTCTCTGATTTACCTGTACTCAGGGTGAGTGTCGTTTTACTAATCTTAGCCGCTGCCTCTGCTCTTTCCTCATAAATATAAGTATAGGACGCAATAATTGTGATGCATAAAAGAATGCTGGTTAGTAATTTAAGTGATTTTTTCATGAACCTTTTTCTCCTCTGTAATGTTATAAAGGATAACTCTAATATCTCTTCTGCTGAGATACCATGATATCCCTAAACCTATTATATCGATTGAAATCTAGGATGTAAACCTTTGGCTCTTCTTAATTATATAGTAAAAAGTACCTGGTTGGATATCATAACAACCTCAGAATATTCTTCTTAATCTATAGTAAATTGGGCGATTTCATTCTTCAGTTTATCTGCACTCGCATTTGTTTGAATAATGATATCACGCATTTCATTTGCTTTACTATAAGACTCAGAAATTTTATTGGCAATATCCGTCGCCCCAGTAGCACCTTCATTTGCTGCAATCGTAACCCCTTCAATTGTAGTTAAAACACCTTGAAGTGAAGCTAATAACTCCTCTGAGGTAGCGCTGAAGTCCGTTACCAGATCATCCACATATTTTGCATCGTCACTATATCGATCCGCAACTTGAAGCATCGTTTGATAATCTTGGTGAACATCCTCGGATACAAAGTCTAGCAATCCATTTGCACTATGAGTTAAATGCTCAACCGCTCCTTTCACCAGAAGCGTCACCTCTTGAATTTTAAGGACTGTATTCTTTGATTGCTCTGCCAGTTTTTTAATCTCCTCTGCCACAACGCTAAAGCCTTTTCCTGCATCCCCGGCCTTTGCCGCTTCGATAGAAGCATTTAAGGCTAATAAATTCGTTTGGCTTGTGATCTGCATAATAGCTTCTGATAGGATATCAATCTGTTCTACTACCTTAGATTCTACAATTGCTTGCTCCAGCTGATCCTTTGAACCATTGAAGGTATCAAGTGCTTTTTTTTGGGAAATATTGATATCCCTCTTTACTATTTCTGCTCTTTTATATATTTCATTCGCTGTAATAGATCCCTCTTGGGATTTTTGCGCAATTGATTGAACGGCTCTTTCAATTTCCCTTGAGTTTGCAGACATTTCCTCCGCTGAAGCCGCTGTTTCTTCCATACCTGCTGCGATTTCCTGGGTGGTTGCAGATACTTCTTCCAAATTCTGATTCAAGGTTTTTACATTGGATATCGCATCCTCCACTTCATTTTCAATTGCATTGGATTCCATTTTTATGCTGCCGATTAATCGTTTTAGTTCTATTTTTATGTTATCAATTCCAACCGTAATGGTACCAATTTCATCTTTTCTTTTCAGATACTTATCTTCACTCTTCTGATTAAAAACACCTTTTGCAATTAATTCGGCATCCTTGGTGATCACTTTAATCGGCTTAAGAATGAAGTGATTAATTAAAGCAGACAATACCAACATTAAAAGGATCACAACCACAAGCAGAATAACAATATTTACAGTGATTGCAGTATTTACCGGGCCAAATACCTCGTCTTCCGGCAGATTTACCACAAGTTTCAGTCCTGTATTACCAATCGGTGCAGCAACCGTATAATATTTCATCTCATTAATTACTGATTTTTGCACTATCGTATCCGTCGCATTTATAATCTCCTGGCCAAGCTCCCTAAGTTTTTCATCCTTCTCTTCTATCATCTTTTCATTCAAATTCTTCTCATCGATCGGATGTCCCATATAAACACCTTGAGAAGTGAGAATAAATGCAAATCCTTCTTTTCCGACCTTGAAGTTCGCAACATGATCCTGTAATTCCTTCAAACCAATATCCAGAGTAATAACTCCAACTTTTTTATCCTGCTTGAGAATTGCACTTGTTGCAGTAATCATGGGCACCTTTGTTACCGCATCAGGATATGGCTCACTCCAGACAACTGATTGATCATGCGAAAATCCATTTTTATACCAATCAAATTGAAAATAGTCTGCTTCTTCATTACTATACTCCCACGATAATAATGCATTTTCTCCATCCCGATATAGATAAGGTCCATAGTACTTATCCGTTTTACTATACTGATAAGGCTCAAGCCAAAAGCCTCCGCCGACAATTGACTTATCCGAATCTAAGTATTTATGTAAAATATCAATTAACAAAGGTGTGTCATATCCTGACATTTGTCCAATCGTTGCAGCATAGGAACGGCTTGCTTCGCCCCATCGTTCAAATTGAGAGGATATTTCAGCTGCTTCTTTTTCGACTCTGGTCTTCGAATTTGTAGTAATTTCACTTGTGATTAGTTTACCATACCCCAATAAACCAAACCCAATCTGCAATAGAATTATTGCTAGCGTAAAAATTATCATTAAAATGCTTACCTTGGTTCTAATACTTTTAGAACGTTTCTTTTCTTTCCTGCTTTTACGGTTGTTAATCATACATGCCCTCCATTTATTATGATTTCAATATTCAAAAGTCATTCATACTCCCAGCAATGGATTTGTATGTGTGTATCCATCTAAATATAAATCTACTCTTGAATCATGTTATATCATTGCGAATTGGTTATAGGCACTGTTTCTCGTGACAGTTGTTTCGGCTGGACGAGCTAACCACATAAGATGCCTGTAATTAGCTTCCATAATAATACCATTTCACTCAATTATTTTAGCATATTCCCCCTCTAAATACTACCTTATTTCTTATATTTTTTACAAATTAATCCTATATTCGCCATAATAATGGTTTAACTTCCCCTATGAGCTATCCTGTCTTGCCTCCTATCTACCACACACATATCTCCCAATCTCAAAAATAACTCAGCTTGTATATTTTCGTCAAAAGAAATACAATAGAGTTATAAAATGATATCTACGGATCAATTATCAATAATTTGAGTCTCAATATTGAGCTATTCTGAACTGAAGGGTTCTATACCCTTGCTGCTCCGAACAGACGTAAGGAAAAGAGCTACCCGTAGGTTCTCCCTAGATGCTGGAAAAACGGCAAACATAAACTAAATGAGCACAAAAAGGAAGGGATAATAATAAATGAAACGGATTTTTTTGGTGGAAGACGATAAAGCAATTGCTAAAAACCTGATACTCTTACTCCGCTCGGAGGGCTTTACCGTCACCCACGCATCTACCAGGAGTGAGGCTATAACCGTACTTGCCGGGAATCGATTTGACTTGGCCTTAATCGATATTTCATTGCCTGATGGGAATGGCTTTACGATTTGTACCGAATTGAAAGAACGTCAAGCTGTTCCGGTAATCTTTCTCACGGCTTCTGGTGATGAGTCGAGTGTTGTCACCGGGTTGAATATGGGTGCGGACGATTATATCACTAAGCCTTTTCGCCCCCGGGAATTAATTGCACGAATTGGAACCGCTCTTAGGAAAAGTGAACGCTGTGCATTGTGTTTTGACCTTCACGGGCTTCAAGTCGATACGTCAAGCGGTATTGTAAAAAAATATGGCAGCGAGGTCTTTCTTTCCGCGTTAGAATATCGCTTGTTACTGGTGTTTGTGAATAACCCAAAGAGTATTATTACGAGAAGCAGACTGCTTGACGAATTGTGGGACGTGGCAGGTGAGTTTGTCAACGACAATACCTTGACCGTATATATCAAACGCCTGAGGGAAAAGATTGAGAATGATCCAGCAAACCCGCGAATAATTCTAACTGTTCGGGGGATCGGATATCGATTGGGGGATGAATATGTTTCGCAATAGAGAGTTCCGGAAGTTATCCATCGTATTCATCTTAATAGCTGCCATTGCTGTTACACTGGGCTTTGTTAACAACAGGGCGGCAGGAATCCTTTCCCTATCTTCCGCTGTTGCTTTTGGAACCATTTTTTATTTATTCACCAAAGCTCGGTACAAAAACATTGCAAATATTTCAGATCAAATCGACCTTGTGCTTCATAATGCGGAGCATCTTTATATAGGTGAAGCAGACGAGGGTGAGCTTTCCATTCTGCACAGTGAGCTAACAAAAATGACACAGCGTATACGAGAGCAAAATGAGGCCTTGAAAAAAGAAAAAGAACATCTGGCCGATTCACTGGCTGACATTGCTCATCAGCTTCGAACGCCGCTCACCTCTGTCAATCTCATTCTTTCCTTGCTCTCCAATAATTCTGATGAAAATGAGCGAAAAGTATTTCTTAGAGAAACAGAGGATTTGCTTTTGCAAATGGACTGGCTAATCACTTCCCTATTAAATATCTCCCGCTTAGATGCGGGTATTGTAGTATTCCAAAGGGAGGAGTTTAAGGTAATCCATCTGATCCATACTGCACTTCGTCCACTCCTGGTGCCAATGGATTTGCACAATATTGAAGCGAGAATCGATGCACCGAAAGAAATCCTGCTTCAGGGCGATATAAGCTGGCTCGCACAGGCTCTTCAAAACATTCTGAAAAATTGCATGGAAAGTGCTGGTGAGAACGGGAGAATTGAGATTGTTTGTGTGGACAATCCCTTGTATATCGAGCTTTCCATCCATGACAGCGGTGTGGGGATTACAAAAGAAGATTTACCCTTCCTATTTAACCGATTTTACCGTGGAAAAAGTTCGAATTCGACAGGCTATGGGATAGGTTTGGCTCTTAGCAAAATGATCATAACGCGTCAGGGCGGGACGATTACCGCAAAGAATCATCCCCAGGGCGGCGCGGTATTTTTAATCCGTTTCTCAAAGTGACGAATCTGTCACCGGAAAGTCACGGAATTGTAAGCGGAAGGTTCTATTATTTGAGTGGATACAGAAAGAAAGGGGACTCACATAATGGAGTTTTTAAAAATTGAGAATCTATGTAAAATTTATGGTAAGGGCGAAAACCAGGTTATAGCTCTTGACCAGGTTTCACTTACTATCGAGAAGGGGGCTTTTACCGCCATTATTGGTTCCTCCGGTTCGGGCAAATCCACCTTGCTTCACACCATCGGCGGTGTAGATGTGCCGACCAGCGGAAAGGTGTACTTGGAAGGACAGGATATTTACAGCCAAAGCAATGAAAAACTGGCAATTTTCCGCAGACGCCAGGTCGGATTGATCTACCAGTTTCATAACCTCATTCCCACTCTGAACGTAGTAGAAAACATCACCCTTCCCATCCTGATGGATAAGCGCAGGGTCAATGAGGAGCGGCTGAATGACCTGCTCGAAATGATTGGATTAAAAGACCGCAGAACACATTTACCAAATCAGCTTTCCGGTGGCCAGCAGCAGCGTGTTTCCATCGGCCGCGCTTTGATGAATGCGCCCTCAGTTATGCTTGCCGACGAACCCACGGGCAGCCTGGACAGTGTAAATGGACATGAAATCATCAAACTGCTGAAAGAAAGCAATAAAAAATATGGCCAGACCCTGATCTTGGTTACTCATGATGAAAATATAGCTCTGCAGGCAGACCGCATTATTGGTATATCAGACGGCAAAGTCGCCAGAGATGAGAGGGTGCGGCCATGAATATATTTAACAAAGTCACTCTGCAAAGCTTGAAAAAGAGCCGTACCCGGACAATTGTAACAGTAATCGGAGTGGTTCTGTCCACCGCCATGATTACAGCCGTAGCCAGCTTTGCCATTTCCCTGCAAAGCTATATGATAAACGGTTCTGCCGCCAAATACGGTGATTGGCATATTGAAATCCCGGACGCAGATTCCTCCTTTGCACTGGAGCAGTCGAAGAACAGCCAGGTGGCAAAGACGGTAACGCTCCAGAACCTTGGCTATGCCTCGCTGAAGGGTGGGAAAAATCCTGCCAAGCCCTATCTCTTTATTACCGGCTGGGATAAGAAAGCCATGGATACGCTCCCCCTCCAGCTGCTTTACGGCAGACTGCCGAAGAACAGCAGCGAAGTCGTAATACCGGCTCACATTGCAGCAAATGCCGGTATAAAAATTTCCTTGGGCGACACCCTCACGCTCTCGGTCGGCAACCGCAGAAAGGACGGTCGGGAGCTTAGTCAGCACGATCCTTATCGTAAGGGAGAAGAAGCCCTTGTACCCAAGGCTGAGAAAACATATACGGTGGTCGGTATCTGCCAGCGACCCGCCATTGAGGAATATTCTGCACCCGGTTATACCTTAATCACGACAGAGGATACCTCTTTTGCAGATAGTCTTAGTATATTTGTTACGCTGAAGACCCCATATCAGGTTCATTCCTATGCGAGCAGCATCTCCGACAAGCATAGTTTCGTCTTAAATGATGCCGTATTACGTTTTATGGGACTTTCGGGGGAAAAGATAATTACTGTTCTCCTGTATTCCATTGGTGCCATCTTAATATCACTGGTTATGCTAGGCTCCGTGTTCCTGATCTACAATTCCTTCAACATCTCCTTGAATGAACGTACACGCCAGTTTGGTATATTAATGTCGGTCGGTGCCACGCAAAAGCAGCTGCGTCATTCTGTGCTGTTTGAAGGGCTTTGCATCGGTGCAATCGGCATTCCCATCGGTATTATCGTTGGAATACCAAGCATCAAACTGGTGCTTGATCTTGTGGCAAGGAATTTCATTAATGTAATGTATGACAATGTACCCTTTGCTTTGGTGGTGTCTGTTCCTGTTCTTGCTGCTGCGGCAGTGATCAGTATGATCACCATTCTGATCTCAGCCTATCTTCCGGCAAAAAAAGCTGCCGGGATACCAGTGATGGAATGCATCCGTCAAACCAACGAGATTAAGCTAGAATCCAAGGCGGTAAGGATCTCAAAGCTTTCTGAGCGCCTGTTTGGCTTAGAGGAAATACTCGCCTTGAAAAACTTCAAAAGAAACCGGCGGCGTTACCGCAGCATTATCCTGTCGCTTACGTTAAGTGTCGTGTTGTTTATCTCTGCAAGCTCTTTCGGAACCTATTTGAATCAGGTGGCAAATAAGGCATCTGTGGTAGTTGAAGATTATGACATCTGTTTCTACACTCGAGACATGGAGGAAAACGAGCTGTTCCAGCTTTACGATGCGATGAAAACTGCCGACGGCATTACCCAGAGCTCGTATCAGGCACTATCCACCTATTCCTGTGTACTAAATACCACCGATCTGACAAGTCATTTTATTGACGAGTATGGTAAGCTCATCGGCTATGACGGGACTGGTGAAACCGTGAAGGTGCAATTGGATATTCAGTTCGTTGAGGACAGTGTCTATCAGAATCTGTTAGGGAAACTGGGTCTTTCTCCAAAAGAATATAATGGGCAGGACAATAAAATGATTATGGCGGGTATATTGCCCGGGAGCTGGTATACACAGGATCAGCCTATGGATTTTACTCTCCGCTCTAAGACCGGGGATCAGACGAAAACCCTTCATGTAACCTTTGTAAAGGACTACCCGGATTTGCTGCCTGCAGATCCCGGTGATTGGCCCGGATACTCTCTTATGGTGATTGCACCTTACGAGATTAAGCCACAATTTGATGCACTCAATGCCACTGTAAGGACTACACAGCTGGGCATAACCTTTCAGTCAGAGAACCCCGGTCAGACTACCGCAAAGCTTCAGACCATAATTGACGGTGCCGGCATTACCGCTGACTATAGTCTGTATAATGTTTATAAGATACTGGAAGAAAACCGCAATATGAACTTCGTAATTTCGCTTTTCTCGGTTGTTTTTATTACTATGATTTCACTGATCGCGGTTGCAAACGTCTTTAATACGATCTCTACCAACATCAAGCTGCGCAGAAGGGAATTTGCCATGCTACGGTCTGTCGGGATGTCTGACCGGGATTTCAATAAGATGATGCGCTTTGAATGTGCTCTTTATGGAGCACGGACAATGCTATGGGGTCTGCCCCTCTCAGTACTAATTTCCTTCCTCATTTATTTTGGCATGGTCGGGGGGACGATCGGCGGTAGTGATAACATCGATTTTGTATTTCCCTGGGGCAGTATGATAATCAGTGCATTTGGCGTTATTTTTATTGTATTTATTACAATGCTGTATTCCACTAGTAAGATAAAAAAGGAAAATATTATTGATGCACTTCGGGATGATTTGACTTGATTCGTTCTATTGGACTTCCTATGAATTGATATCAATAAAATACTCCATTTTTGAGTTAAATATAATATATAAAATCCATGAAACTTTCCTTGTAAGGGTCTCAGTCCTTACTGGTTTCATGGATTTTTAAAATAATAATTAAACTCAAAAATACTAAAACATAATTTGGAAACAATCTCATTATTGGATTTGATCAGCGTATGAGGTAGTTTTATCCCAATGTGTTACTCTTACTTGCCCTTACTCTCCTCTGTCTTCCAGGGACTTCTTAAGATAATTAGCAGTAATGGTATCCGCACTACTTACCATTTCCTGCGGTGTACCTGTAAACACGACTTCTCCCCCTGCCGTACCACCATCCGGTCCGATATCAATCAGATAATCCGCCTGCTTCATCACATCCAGATTGTGCTCAATCACTACAACGGTATTTCCCCGCTTAACAAGCTGATCCAGCAGCTTCATAATGGTTTCCACATCAGAAGCATGCAGGCCGGTAGTAGGCTCATCCAGTACATAAATATTTCCCTTTTTATATAAATTTTTAGCAAGCTTCACTCTCTGACGTTCACCGCCCGATAACGTAGAAAGGGACTGGCCTAATGACAGATAGGATAATCCCACTTCCAGCATTGCTTTCAGCATTTTACTAATCTTGCGGTTGTCCTGAAAAAATACAAGTGCAGCTTCCGCAGACAATTGCAGTATTTCATCAATATTTTTACCCCGATACTGATAAGCTAAGGCTTCCTTACTATATCTCCTCCCTTCACAGGCTTCACATACCGTAACGACCGGATCCATAAATACCAGTTCAGTTATAACGATACCTTTCCCCCCGCAGTTCGGGCAGGCACCTTTACTATTAAAGGAAAAAAGAGAAGCCTCCTCCCCATTCTCCGCAGCAAGCAGCTTACGTATCTCATCAAAAATTCCCAGGTAGGTTACAGGTGTTGATCGTCCTGTCGCCGTGATTGGAGACTGATCTACCAGCACCACCTGATTCTCATACTTCTTGGCAAATACATCACGAATCAAAGTACTCTTTCCTGATCCTGCCACGCCCGTCACTACGGTCAGCACCTGGAGAGGAATCTCCACGGTTATGTTTTTCAAATTATGAAGGCCTGCGTCCCTGACAGTAAGAAATTCTACAGGTTTACGAGGCTTTCTCTTAACCGGAATCCTGTGCTTCATAGCAATACCCGTTTTGGTATCAGAAAGCAGCAGATTTTCATAGCTCCCCTGAAATAATATTTGTCCGCCGCTTATCCCGGCAAATGGCCCAACCTCAATTACTTCATCCGCAATATTTATGACGTCCTTATCGTGTTCCACTACCAGAACCGTATTACCCCTATCCCGCAAATCCTTCAATAGGTTTGTCATACGATGAACATCCCTTGGATGCATCCCTGTACTTGGCTCATCAAAAATATAAATCATATCCGTCAAGGAGCTTCCCATATAACGCACCAGTTTCAGGCGCTGTGCCTCTCCCCCTGACAGGGATGCCGATTCCCGGTTCATGCTAAGGTATGGAAGCCCAATATCAATCATCCGGCTAAGAGCTGCTACTAAGGATTGAACAATGGTCTGCCCTCTTTCCTCTGTAATCCTCAGCAATATATCTCGAAGTTCCCGAAATTCCAGCTTACAAAGTTCAGATATATTGAATCCATTGATAAAGCAGGTTCTCGCTTCCTGATTTAATCGGTCTCCATGACAAACAGGACATTCCTTTTGTTTAATCAGTGTGGCAATCCGGTTCTGAAGGGTTTCACTGGAATCGGAACGATCTTTATTCAATAAGATTCTGTTCAGATGGTTATATATTCCTTCCACCTTTTTATCTAATTGCTCCGAACCCTTTTCATATGCCCCATAAAGCAGCAGATTTTGTTCCTTCTCCGAATAATCCTTCCACTTTTTATCGAGATCGAACAAACCCGACTGTGCATACTGTTTCCAATACCAGTGCCCCGCCTGATACATGGTCAGATCAATCATCCCGGTTCGTAAGCTTTGATCTTCCTTCAGAAGGACATCCAGGTTAATTTCAGTCACATTACCAAGACCGGAACACTCCGGACACATTCCAGCCGGATCATTAAAAGAAAAGCAGGAGGCTGTTCCAACATAGGGCTCTCCTATGCGGGAAAAGAGCACCCGAAGCATTGCATATAGATCTGTAATTGTTCCAACGGTTGAACGGGCATTCCCGCCAAGACGGCTCTGATCAACAATAACGGAAGCTGATAGATTTTGAATCAAGTCACATTTCGGCTTCTCGTACTTGGGCAGCCTTCCGCGAATGAAGGCCGGATAGGTCTCATTCATCTGCCTGCTGCATTCCGCTGCAATCGTATCAAATACTATACTAGATTTACCGGAGCCTGAGACTCCGGTAAATACAACAATCTTTCTCTTCGGAATTTCAAGTGAAATATTTTTTAGATTGTTCTGAGTCAAACCCTTGATTATGATTTTATCTTGTTGTGACATTCGTCGCTCTCCTTTTCAGTTTATCTTTTCTTTGATTCGTTTTGATCATAAAAAAACTCCTTTCCATCGTTGAAATCTAAAAGTCTGATTCCATTATAGAAAAGAGTTATGATTAAAACTTCTGAATTCTTGCTTTGTTTTTTTGATGGTGATTTAATTCAGATAAGATGCAGGTAATTTAATAATTTTACATAATTGGAATATAAAGGTCTAACACCATATACATCGTATCACAGTCAATTTTACGATAGCAATCAAAGCCATAGCGCTTATCAATCCTATAATTGCTCATCGGAAGCCATATATTAAACATACTTTGGTAGGCGGAGTAAATCTGCTGGGGATATCCTTTAAAATGATATACTGCAAACTTGCCCCCCGGAATTGTAAGCGTATTTGCCAACTTACAGCTCTGATCCACACTCATACAGATATCATAAAGACAACCATTCCGATCGGTAATCGAAGCATCATCAAAGGTGTTTTCTATGAACCGTGTTTGATCTGTTAAGTAGTCTTTATACTTTTCCAGAAATTCTGTCCAGTTCCGTCCAAGATTTTGATAATTTCCGATCCTTCTTTCGTAAATTACAAATTGATCTTCCATATATTCAATGGTAATTTTTTTACTGCATTCTTCAAAGGACTCTATTTCATTCACCGTATCAGGATAAAATGGATGCCTCATGGAATGCTTCGCTATATTTTTTCTAAATTCAGCCGGAGAAGCATTATGATGCTCTTTAAACACTGAGCTGTAATTTGACGGGCTATATCCATATTCAAAGCCGATATCTGTTATCGTCTTCCCCCGTTCCACCTTCAATCGAAAAGCGCTCTGTTCCAGCCTTAGCCTTTTGATAAAAGCATAGATACTTTCACCCGTTTCCTCTTTGAAGATTCTACTAAAATAATATTTTGAGAAGCTGCAGTGCCTGGCCACGTCTTCAATCTTAATCTCATCACCAATATGCTCCATAATATAGTTAATCGCCTGATTCACAACTTCACTGGTAACCAAAAGGTATCACTTCCGTTCTATAAAGGTAGACAGGCCTTTCACTTAATTGCATTGTCCCGATTTCGTTGACCCTTCTTCATTCTTCACTTTATCACAAAGTCCATATTGTAACAACTCTATTTTATTGAGCTTGATTGAACCTTATCATTCAAAGGTGCTTCTTACTTTTAAGATAATGTTCCAAATATCTCTTGTCAGCTTCATGCTGAGGCACCAGTCCAAGGTAATTATATTCCCATACAAGCATTCGCTCATGATCATTCGCCTTTGAGAGATTTTCATAATCATAGTCAATTCTAAAGCAGCCTGTAGGATCAAAGTTCATTGTTAAGCTTGTCCACTGGCATTGTTCCAACTTCTTGAATTCCAGCCATAATTCTTTCAGATAGTCCAGCGAGAGATACCATAGCCTATCGTACTCTTCCTGACTTACCAGAAAAAGCTCCGGTATATCATGGCAATAAACCGGAGCTTTTCCATCCTAAGGATAATAGAAAAAATACGATTTTCGTACGCCCTCAGCTATTTCTCCGTACAGATACACTTTCGTCCATTTTTCTGGTATTGTTTGTATTACAACATCAGCAATTTTTTGGTAAAGTTCATTTAACCTTGCTTCATTCATACACATTTTCCTCCAAGTTTCTATAAGCTTTTAATAGACGATAGGAATTCTTCTGTTTTCTCTGCAAATTTTTCAGGGTTCTTAGCCTTGATTTCATTCATCAAGGATAGTACGAGCTCCCTAGTGGCATTGTCAGCGTTAGAAATAACCCTTGCATATGCGTTTCGAGCTTCATCCTGATTAAGTATTCTTTTGTGAAATGTCTTCGCCCACTCTTTTGCATGCGGCAGCATATAACGAAGTGCTTCTGCCTGCTTTATGAATGATTGCTCCAATCCCAATTCCTGATCAAAGGATTCGATGGTATGTAATAATCCAAACATAACTTCATCATTTTCAGTTTGATCATCAAAGCCCAAACATAAACTTTTAATACAATCACTGTTATTCATAGACATTATGCTTTCAATCGATTGTTCAAAGACTTGAACTTGTTCTTCATTTTGAAGTAATCGGCTGTGAACCAGCTTCTGCGCTAAATCATCTATTTCCATAGGAATATCCTCTCCGCGTTTTCTATTATTACGTCTTCGATAGACTGTTTCCTGCCCACGCTTTTTATTGTTCATAAAGATTATTTTCTGCCAAGTTTTACTTTTATCATCAATGCCCTGCATCAATCATTCATTTTTGTTCCTGTTTGATAAGCATTTCTATCTGTTTGGCTGATACAATACCAATCTAGGAGCTTTAAATAGAATTTATATCTGTACTTCCTGGTGTAAATTTTGCTTAATATCATTGCCGTTTGCGCCGAGACCAGATTAAGGAATGAGGCATAGCGGTTTCCAGCCAATTATTTAGAAAATGTTGCACTAGCTAAGTCTCCCGGTGCGCTTGAAGGCAATTATTCGTCCTTTAATCTCACACTATAATAACGCATCGCTTTCACACTACCCTCCACTTCAAATATCCCTTGCTTAATTAATTCCCTCAACCGGTACTGAATAAACTCATCCCCTAAATGCTGCTCTATCGTCCCCAGCACCTCGCCAATCACTCTGGCAGATTTTATATATTCTTTCTTTTTTTGCCGGTTATGCAGCTCCTTCGCTCTGTCTGCGATATATTTATCATAGTAATCTTCCGGGACATTTTGTACTCTATCACCTTGCCAGATTCTCAAATTGTCATAGCTTTCCGCCAGCTCCAGCCATTCTGCTTCCAATTGGCTCCGCTCCTTTTGATCCAGGAAGTTAATTTTTTCTGCCTCTTCATAAAAGGTCAGAAATTTCTCCGGTGCGATTTCACCGGTATGTCTCACTACATATTTTATTTGTCCCGGACTACAAAAAAGGTCATCCATTAATTTTGTGGTATTGATCACACGAATCTGATTTGTTTTCTCCCTTAATAGAAATAAGACATAACGTAAACCTGTTTGTTCACTTGCGCTTTCTGATATCCAGATTGTAATGGGCTGTTCGTTCGAGCTATGTTCTATTTGATAGATTGCCTCCAGCTCTCTGTGCTTTTCTTCCTCATATTCATCCTCGTATTTTTTTATCGTCCGGCTCATCCATTGAAATCTTTGCTCTAATCCCTGCTTACTATTGAGATGCCAGATCGGACCTACCGAAAAGATATCTTGAACTGTGATTACCGTTTCATTCCTTATTCCCTTCTTTTTGAGCACCCCCTCCTTCAAGGTCGCGGAGGCTGATTCTCCAAACACAATATGTATCACTTATTTTATCCTCCTGATCTACTCAACATCCACCGATATAAATCCAGGGTCTTCACTTGGAAAATCTTCTGGAAAAGCATCACACACCAGATTTCTTGATAGAATTCCAAATAAAAACTCCGTCATAGACATTGGATATTCATAATACTGCGATGACCTGCTTTCATAGATTATAGTTGTCCACATTTTTTCATCTTCAGTTGTCTTCCAATATAGCTCATCGCCATTGTCCGTATACCCCCACGGAAGAATTCCTCCGGCTTCCGGAAACACACAATGTTTAAAGTCCTCAGGAAATTGCTGTTTCGATTCCAGATAGGCCTCTCGCATCTCTTCTGAGCGGATTAAAAAATTAACATTTTCATCCTGATCAAATGGGGTAAGAATCCAAATAAAATTATCAATCCCGCCGGTGCCATATGTGCTGATATAATCTTTATAATCCTGGGGCAAGGATACTCCCAGCACAGCCTCCAATTCAGACCATCCTGTACGGTTATCAGTCATTGATGGATTCACTGGAGGCTCTAATACATTTTTTAAATTAATCAGTGACATAATTATTCTCCTTAACTTTTTTAATGAAAATACAATAAATATTACTCAATTACGATGATATAGTAAATTGCTTGTCTATCTTTCCTCACGGCATAAATAAAGATACTGATGTTTATAATCCATCCAAATACTGTTCAAAGTCATCCAAGCGCTGCTTTAATTCCTTCGCCGCTTTTTTTATCTCCATTTCATTTTGCTTCGAGAGTACATAGTCAAAATGCTGTAATAAACGATCGATATAATCCCGGTCACTTCCAAGGGTTTCCTGGTATAAGCGATCTCCTCTGGCGAGAAGAAGACGGTATTCCATACGATTCCTCGGATGTACTTTTATCGCTTCCAGTTCTTTGAGCCTTTCCTGTATCTCCTCATCCGTCATGGTTCCGGTATTGTTTTTTATGATAAGACTCTTCTTCAAACCGGTGCTTAATACCACTACCTCTGCTTCTAAGATACCATTAATATCATAGGTATACCGGACATCAATCTGTTCCACTCCCGCAGGAGCAGGTGGAATGTCAATCTTAATTTCACCGAGCTTAATATTATCTTCTACCCGGCGGTTCTCTCCCTGAAAAATATCTACCGTTATAACCCGCTGGTTATCTCTAATGGTACTAAGATGCTTGACTTTACTGACCGGTATGGGTGTATTTCTTTCGATAATGGGTAAAAAGTAGCCAGCGTCATATTGCTGATTCTCCGTTTGTCTTGCAATGTCTACCCCCAGTGTATAAGGGCAGATATCAGTTAATATAATTTCCTTTAGCATTTCCTTCCGATCCATTAATGCAGATTGTATTGCTGTGCCAAGTGCAATTGCTTCCTCCGAATTAATATTGGAATAGGGGAACTGTTGAAAGATTTTTCCTATGGTTGTTTTAATAACAGGCATCCTGGTTGCCCCACCCACCAGAATAACTGTATCAATATCCTTTGGATGAAGTGAAGCGTCCCTCAGTGCTCTCTCAATCGGGCTTCGAAGTTTGAAAAGTAATTTTTCTGCCAAATTTTCAAAATCACTGTGCCCTATATTCACTTCAAAATTGTTCTTATCAAGCTGCATGCTGATTTTCATGCTTTCGTATCTGCCAAGCCCAATTTTGCAGGCTTCCGATTGCTTATAGATGGCGGAAAGCTCCTTTGGACTTAGAGAGTCCCTGTTAATTCCATTCGTCTCAAGAAAATGATTCATAAGTGCATCGGTAAAATCCTCTCCGCCTAAATAATTATCACCGGCCACAGATTTCACTTCGATTACACCTTCAAATAATTCCAGAATGGAGACATCAAAGGTTCCGCCTCCCAAGTCGCAGACTAAAAAAGTAGTTTCGGCATCGCATTCATGGATACCATAGCATAGAGCGGCTGCAGTTGGTTCATTTATCAAGCGTGCCACGCGCAGTCCTGCCAGTTCGGCAGCTCTTTTGGTAGCCTTTCTCTGTAAGTCATTAAAATAAGCCGGCACACTGATAATTACTTCTTCTACGGTATCGTTGAGATATGCTTCGGCATCTGCCTTTAAGGTTCTAAGAACGAAGGAAGAAAGCTCTTCCGGAGTAAATATGTATTTCCCTAACTGATATTTTTTTTCAGTACCCATAAAGCGCTTAAAAGCGGCAGCCGTAAGCTGGGGATGGGTGATTAATCGCTCTTTTGCTACCTGCCCCACCAGGATTTCTCCGTTCTCATCCACACTGACAACAGAGGGGGTTAAAGAAGCACCAAAGACATTAGGTATCACCTCAGCACCACTTTCTGTCCAGTGAGCGACCAGACTATTGGTTGTTCCCAAATCGATTCCTATTTTCTTCATAAGTACCTCCGGCTTATCTTATGTTTTTGCTACCTTATGTATATGTTGCCTTATTTACTTGTTATTGAACCTCATTATTCTCGCTTTCAAAAAGGTATCAAGGATGAGCCTGAGCATTATAAGAGGCTTTTCAATGCTTCAATCATTTCACGTAAATCATCCACGCTAAGCTCTGCATCGTCATCCATCAGCAAATCCATCATTTCATTGTTCATATTCATAACAGCAAAATTATAAGCTGTTTTACCCTCCTTGTTCTTTGCTTTTATGTCATAATCTTCTTCCTCAGTTAAGATGTATTCTACAATATTCATATGGTCATTCTCTGCTGCTTCTAGTAATACCGTATTACCGTCGTTCCCTCTGTCATTCAGGCTCAGTCCCTTTTCCAGAAAGAATTTAACCAAGTCAAGATCACCGAATACTGCTGATAGATGCAGATAAGTTCGTCCCTTCCCATCAATGTTATTAATATCGGCTCCATGTTCGATCAGTAATTTGACGATGCTTAATTGACCAACAGCAATGGCATAGGTCAAGGCATTATCTCCGCCTGCATCAAATGAATTGATATTTGCCCCCTGAGCAATCAGATATTTAACCGCTTCAATTTTTTCATTGATGATTGCCCCTATAAGAGGCGTAATACCACGTATATCCCGCGCTTCCAGATCAGCACCCTTTTTAATTAAGTATTCCATGCAAACAAGGTTTGAATCTGTGGCACAGCGAAGCAGCGCTGTGAAGCCATCTTCCTCTGATTTCAGCTCTAAGTCTGCACCATGCTCAATGAGTAAATCCATCATTTCAATGTTAGAATTTAAAGCAGCATGGATCAAGGGAGACGTCATATTTTTACCCGTCACATTAATTAAAGCGCCTTGTTCCAGGAGATATTGCACGACCTCTGTTTTATTATTTTTAACCGCCCTCATTAAGGCAGTAGCTCCATCTATATCATCTACTTCATTGACATCTGCTTTTTCATTTTCCACCAGCTGCTTCACCCTGTCCAGTAACCCGGCGGAGCTGGAATAAATGACATTCAAAAGGGTTTCCTCCGCACCATAGTCTAAAAGAATTCTTACAGCTGCCTCATGGCCGCAAGCTGCAGCGTAGAACAATGCTGTACATTCTCTGCCATAATCTTCATCAAATATGGCTTCGTTCATGGAAACTCCGCTATCCAGCAAGCATTTCACAATTTCTGCATGACCACAGAACGCGGCAAGCATCAGTGAATTCATTGTTCCGTTTCGCCAGTCTTTTATATCAGCCCAACCTTGAATTAAGTACTGAAGCGCTTCTAATTTATTATCTGCAATTGCTATTTTCAAAGCATCCGATTCATCACTTTGTGATTCTAGCTCAACTCCCTGCTGAACTAAGTATGCTACAGATGCCGGGCTACATTTAACCGCAACTACCAGAGCAGAAAAACCGTCCCGGTCTACTTCATTGATATCTGCTCCATAGTTACGCAGTAATTCCAGCATCTTAATATTTCCAGCTTTCACAGCTGAGAAAAATGCACTAAAACCATCCTTGTTCTTTGCTGCAACATTTGCCCCATGCTTTAGCAACAACTCTACATTCTTTTCTTTTTTTGATATCACTGCATATAATAGTGCCGTCTTTCCATTGCTGCTGTCAACCGCCTCTAGATCCACACCTTGTTCCAAGATTAACTCTAAAGCCGTTATATCCTCTGACTCTGCCGCATACATTAAGGCAGTCTTCCCATTATTATCTGCAGCAGAAGCGTTAGCTCCATGTTCTAATAAACACTTTACAATCTCGGGCTCCTCGTTTAATATTGCTTCGATGAATGCCGTCCTGCCGCTCGAATCCCTTGCTTCCAGATTGATTTTATCATTTAGTAGCTCCAGGACAATATTATAATATCCGTATCTGGCGGCATAGATAATTGCTGTTTTCCCTTGACTATTCGCAACCTCAAGATCCACATTATTTTCCAGCAAACCCTTTACTGCCTGGATTTTACCGCTCTAACGGCCACATATAGATTTTGCTTTACAAACGCATCCAGAACATCATCCATATCGCTAAGATAAAAATAGCTGTCAAGCAGCTCCCATACCTCCTTGGGCAGCAGATAATGCTCCATAAGAAAGTTCTTCATACGATACCCCAGGCGTTCCCGGTTTGCAAGCTTCCAGACTGTGTCATCATTCATCAGTTCCTTCCAGCAACTGATATCCTTGCGGGTATCCGGATTATCATATATCTTATGAACCTTCTCCATGAATTCGTTAAATTCAATTACTGGAGAAGGTAGCCGGACAGTCTCACCCTTGAACATACTATCCTGAGGATTATCGTCTGTTCGGTCAAATTCCGCTTGGTCAAGGTCTGTCCGATCAAAATCTGATTTGTCAGGGTCTGCCTGGTCAAATTGTGTTTGATCAAAGTCCGACTTTCTGTTTCTATAATTCTCATAAGGCTTATGCTTCATAATGTGATCCGTATCCGTAACTATGGAAGGAATATCAATGACAAGATCATTTTGAACTATCATATCATCAGGTGGATTCTTACTATATTCCAGCGCAGCAGAATAAGCCTCTCTTAATTGCTGGTACCCCTGTGCATTCTCCTCCGGATGATTTAACTTTAACTGCTTTGCATATGCTTTTTTCACTTCTTTTATATCACAGGTAGGGGGGATGTTTAAAATATTCCATATATTCATAATAACTCCCATCTTTGTGCCTTGGGCACTCGCTGTACAAAATCATCTGGCTTTATAACCCTAAGATAACCGTTATGAATAGTGCCAAATCCGAACTTCTCCCATACTTCAACTACTTGGGCAGGTATATTATCCTTGTATTCTTCAATCAAATTTATTGAAGCTTTTTCTTGTACTATAAAATCTTCGAAGATTATAGGCATACTTCCTCCTTGATTACTCTGTTTAATCCTCCGCAATCTGGGGGAATCTCACTCATATCAAAGCCCCTTAAGCCAATTTAGATTATTCCATAATACCCCTGACTTCTGTTATCAAATAGATATGTTCTATCAACTTCACCTTTTTCAGATTTTCAACTTTTTCAACTCCACCTAACCCAAGCAGGGGAACATAGCCAAAACACTCATCAAAAGCTGGTGTTCCATATTTTTTAATTGCATCCGGATATGGGCTCCAATCCAAGGCATTACATAAGTAATAATCATCAAAGATATCCCCAAAAAAGAACTTAAAATTTTTTGCAACTACGTTAACTTCATGTTTTCTGTAATTAAGTGACAACAAATAATTATCTTCCCAAACTAAAATATCACCCATAGCCGTAGTGAACAATGGGATAGCCAATTTATATCGTTTATAGGTATCTTTTAATAGCTGTATAAAATCATTTGGCTTTATAACCCTAAGATAACCGTTATGAATGCTGCCAAATCCGAACTTCTCCCATACTTCAACTACTTGGGCTGGTACATTATCCTTGTATTCTTCAATCAAATTTATTGAAGCTTTTTCTTGTAATATAAAATCTTCGAAGATTATAGACATACTTCCTCCTTTCGGATTTTAAAAAGTCAAAAAGCAATCATTTTTATTATAATAAATAAAGTTTATAATATAATCCTTCACAGCAGGATTGACCAATTGATGCTGCGTGTTTACAATAATATCGTTAATAACCTGACCAGAAAAAAACCACTGTAAATCAAGCTCCTGTGCAAAGCTTGGATAAATTTCATCCTCCGTATCATCATCTACATCCAGCGGATCATCTAAGTACACGATTGTATTTTCATCAAATTCAATCATATCCTCTTTGACATATAGGTCATATTCCTCGAGTAAATCAGTATCTAATATAAACAGCTGTTCCAGGCTTATTGGTGTCCTGACATATCTTTCAGTTTCCATTTTATTTTTCTCCAAATTAAATACTTTTTTCTAAATTTTATCTTTCTTCTCCAGAATTGCAAGGGACTTATTAAGTTCTCTCTTAATGTCCCCCCGCGCCTTACCATTCATAATAGGCTCAAGCATAGAATAGGCATAGGATGGCGGTAATCCTTTTGAAAATTCAGCAACTGTCTCTTTTACAATAGAATCCAGCTTCATTTCTAATAATTTTTTCCCTGCTACTGCTAATTTGCTATAATAATCCAAGGATAAATGCTCCAGCAAATGATACCTTTCCATGGCCTTACTTACTGCTTCGACTCCCTGAATAACAGCATCTGTATAATCATCCTGATTCAATGCCTGAATCCAGCCCTCTTCTCTACGAGAGAAGGCCTCCAAAGCATCGATCACAAAGTGAAGATCCTCAAGCACCATTGTAAAATGTGAGAAATACATAAAAATAAATCGGTATCTTACAAGAGCACTTACACGCGAATCAAAAAATGCTGTCCTAACAGCACCTGGCCCACCCTCCAGACGTATAATGAAAGCTTGAAGAAAAGCTTTCTCACTTCCAGGGGTATTTAACTCCTCCACCGGTAAGCTGCTCTCTTTTTGTTTTAGAATCGGAATAACTTCCTTGTCCTCAATACTAAATATACTGTATACCGCATCGTGCCTTGACCGACGCTTCTCATAATAAAGCGCCTCCTTTAGCCTGGGAAGGTATTTGGCTGCTTTCGCTGCTCCCATCCCAGCAATGATGTGCACCGGTAACTCATCCTTTTTCAAAAAAGCAGTCTCCAGTTGTTCATCCGTCACTTTTTGCCAGCAGTTATTTTCATTAAAAACATAATAGTCCATCCACTTATCTCCCTGGCTATAATCGATCAAAGTCACAATCCAAATATCCATCCTGGTCTAAAAAGTATATCTGCTGTTTGTAATATTCACAAATCGTCTTAAAAAACTCCTCCGGTGATTCATACAATAACTCTGGTTCATCCTCCAGGGTCACTCTGTATATCTTTTCCACTCCGTTCTCATCTTTGCAATAACTAATATAATTACTGGAGTAGTCTGCCAAAATGGGTAGAAAAGTCAACCCTTCTAGCTCTTCACAGTACTGCAGGACGCCGTCGAGATTCGTTTTCTCTTTCTCCAACTCCTGAATATGTATTAACCTGTAACCGGGAATAAAGTCCAATAGAGCCTGGTTTTCAATGTTACGCATCGTTCCCGAAACCTTGCTATAAATTACTTTATAAATTGCAGGGATATCAGGTGTTATTCTTTTCACGACATTTTCCCAGTCGCTGAAGGAAGCTCCCAGGCTATCAGGATATTCAGGACGCAGCTTTGCAGAGAATTCTATCACATATTCAAAAA
>JAEWMZ010000226.1 GCA_023392995.1 Bacillota bacterium | reverse complement strand
GGTTAACTATGAACAAAGTACGAGATACGGGGCTTAAAATATTCTTTGGCTTTTTACTGGCCATTCTTATATTTCATTATAATGATACTGCGGTAAGGGTATCTGCGGCAACGGCTGTGTCTTATGTATTTGATATGGAAGGAAAGACATACCAGCCCGACAGTGAGGCGGAGATAACAAGACTAAATTCCAGCTTGTTTTTAAAGACAAAGACAGGTGATCCGGTTAGTAATTCAGTAAAAGTTAAATGGGAAAGCACCGAACCGGCTGTAGCTACACTTGAGGTTGCCAGTGGAACAATTGATAACCAGGATATTGGCAATACAATACGGATCAAGCGCAACGGTCCAGGGTTTTCAACCATTAAGGCTACAATAAATGATGGAAGCTTTGTCACTATCGTTAGCTTTGTTATTAAGGTTAATCTTGAATTCGATTTTAACACCATGTTAAAGAATAAAGATGTTGTCACCGATGTTATGAATACCAAAACGGGTGTTATGCTCTTTAACAGTACCAAGGAGGCAAATAAGAAGCTATACGTAAAATATGTGGATGACACGGACAGTAGTGGTGGTACCGTAACCGGTTCAGCGATTTCTATGGCATCGGTAAAACTAAGCAGTAGTAATACGGATATACTTGATGTTGATGCGGATGGAATAGTTACACCCAAAAGTGCCGGTACTGCTGTCATCACAGTGGAAAGTACCACAGCGTCGAAGGATAAGATTCTGAAGGATACCTTAACGGTTATTATTGTACCGACTTATACTTTGGAATTTACAGATAATACAGGGAATAATGTCAGCAAAACCTCGGTTAAGAAGAATAATGATTCAGCGGGAATTGTGCTGGATGTTCCGTCGTATTTTACCCTGAAGTCGGATGCAAAGCTGGCGACTAATTTAAAATGGGTCGTAAAGGATTTGAGTAAGAAAACGAATAATACGATCAAAGAAGGTACCTCCAGTAAGATGGAGTATTCCATATCGGATACTACGGGAAATGTGGATTTTAAAAATGTCAAGGCGGGAACCTATGAGATCTATGCCTTTGCGAGCGGCAATTATAATGAGAGTTCCATCATTCCTTATGCATATATGAAAATCATTGTTCCAATTGATTTAAACGATAAAAATCTTGTAATGAATGTGCATGATACTTACGACTTGCTGAAGAATTCCAACCTTCCGGCAGTCGGTGTATTTAGCATAGAATATGCGGGTAATAACAGGAATATAGCTTACATGAACCCTTCCAACTACGTTATTGAGGCACAAAAGAAGGGAACAATTGATATTACCTTAAAGTATGAATCGAGCAATGAATTGTACGCGGATAGTTCCAATGCGATCAGCGGCAGTAACGATGGTAAAATTGTTCTTCATGTTACTGTAATAGACGGAATCGCTTTAAGCATGACTTCGGCTACCATCTATGAAAAGAGAACGCTCAAGCTGGAAACGATTACTACGGATAATTCCAGTGTTACCTGGAGTACCAGTGATAAAAACTATGCGACCGTTGATGAGAATGGTCTAGTGACTGGTGTTAAGGAAGGGCAGGCGGAGATAACAGCAACCCAGACTGTAAATGGAGTAGTCAAAAAAGCGACCTGTAAGATTACGATAAAAAAATCAGTGACCAAGATCACCCTTGACCCAGCAAATGCAGCCTTAGCCATAGGAGAATTTCGCACTATTGAAGCGATTGTATCCCCAAGCTCCGATGTATCACTGGAATGGAGATCCTCGAATGAAGGAGTGGTGAAGATCACGAAAGCAGGTGATCTTTACGCTACAGTTCAGGGTGTAGCAGGCGGAACTGCAGTCATCGCGGCGATCAATCAGGATAATGTTGTTGTGGGCTATACCCATGTTACAGTTCGTCAGCCGGTAGAAAGCATTGTATTGTCGGTGGATAAAGCTACCGTCAGCCTTTCCGTAAAAAACTATCAGCTGAATGCGTCTGTTTACCCTGCAAATGCCTCGGATAAGTCAGTGAAATGGTCCTCTGCGAATACTTCAATCGCTACAGTAGATGCCAATGGTCTGGTAACTTTTAAAAGCTACGGTAATGTATCCATCATAGCAACCTCTGTGGATAATCCATCCGTAACGGCAATCTGTAATCTCAACATTCAGGTTCCGGTAGCAACGGTTGCCTTAGATGAAAAAACAAAAACAATGTATGTCGGACAGACAGCAAGACTTACCTATACGGTTCTGCCTACGACAGCAAGCGTTAATACAGTAACCTGGACTTCAACCAATACCTCTGTAGCTTCTGTAGATGCTACGGGACTTGTAACAGCAAAAGGTGTGGGTACTACAGTTATTATTCTTAAGGCAGTAGACGGAGGACAAACAGTTTATTGCACCATTAACGTAAGGCAAGCAGCCACCGGAGTTAAGTTTGATGTTGCGACCTTGAACTTAAAGGTGGGAGAATCTTATAGTATTAAGACGACCTTTACGCCCAATGACAGTACTGATACAGGCTTGGTATGGGAATCGAGTGATACAAAGATTGCGACGGTTGATTCCAATGGTAAAGTTACCGGTAAAAGTGCCGGTTCAGCAATTATTATGGCTAGAACGGAATTAGGAGGCGTGGCCTACTGTAAGCTTACCGTAACCCAGCCTGCCACAGGATTAATTCTTAACTTCTCCGAGAAAACTATCTATATCGGATCAAAATTTACACTGGAAGCCTCGGTTTCACCAAGCTCTGCGACAAACTTGAATGTAACCTGGAAGAGCTCCAATGATAAAATCGCAACGGTTTCAAAAACTGGTGAAATAGCTGGTTTGCAGGGCGGTGTTGTTATCATTACCTGTACAACAGTGGAAGGCGGATATGTGGCAACCTGCGTAGTTACCGTCAGAGAGTCAGTTACAACAGTAAAATTAGATTATGAAACTTACTCCTTGGGTGTTGGAAAGAACTTTAAGCTGACAGCAACAGTAGCAACAGAGACGGCGACGAATCAAAATGTTGTCTGGACATCCAGTAATGAAGATGTTGCAACGGTAAATCAAAAAGGTAAAGTAACCGGAATCAAGACAGGATATACTACTATTACGGCTACTGCCTTGGATGGCAGTGATGTGGAGGCTTCCTGCGAAGTCCGCGTAGTGAATGCGGTAGAGAGTATTACCATAAGTGATAATTACGTCTCCTTGTATGTTGGAGATACGGAAAAGTTAAAAGTAACGATTCGGCCAAGCAATGCAACCTTTAAATCGGCTACCTGGTCTACCAGTGATGCGACTGTTGCAATTGTTGATGACCGCGGTGTTATAACAGCGTTAAAGGCAGGGACAGCCACAATTACTGCAGCAGCGCAGGATAATAGCGGTAAGAAGGTAATCTGTGCCGTAGCAGTATACGATCGGGTACCGGCTACAAGCATTACATTACAGGACAAGTCCTTAACGATGGTAGCAGGAGAAGAGAAGGTGGTGCAGATTGTATTAAACCCTACCACCTCAACGGATAAAGTAACCTGGAGTACGGATAACCCGGCAGTAGCTTCTGTTAATAAAACCACCGGCAGAATTACAGCACGTGCCATAGGAAAAGCGTACATCACCGTAATGACAGATTCTGGTAAGACGGCTTCCATTGAGGTTACGGTAATTGGACTTAATATGACATCATTAACCTTAGAGCAATATACAACCTATCCTTATCCTCTTACCGTAGAGGGAGCAACCACCGCCGTAAAATGGAGTATTGATAAGCCCCAGGTAGCGGTAGTAACCAACGGCTATGTAAGTTCCAGATCGGTAGGTACCGCAACGATTACAGCGATTGTAAATGGCCGTAAGCTGACCTGTAAGCTGAAGGTAACATCGATATCGTAGTATCCAGGAAATGAATGCCCAAGTTAGCTTCACAAGTATTAACAAAGGCAGGAATCTGAAGTAACATATTTTTGCAAAATATTTAGGATATAAGCACATATATCTAGTGTATTCATTGAAATAATAAGTAAAGTTTACATAAAAAATCCGAGACGTGAGTCTCGGATTTTTATAATGTATTCAAACATTAGTATAATTAATAGGAATTAAAATTTAGAAGCATGAATTAATTTGATATCCTTTTTAATTCAAAGCAAGTTGCCTCTAATAATAAAATAAGTCTTTCATTATTAACAACAAAGAAAGTTAAAGCAAAAGTTGAACTCTCTTCTGCAGAGGACATATATACATGTATGGTTTTTATTTCATCAAGCAGTGTTACATCCGGAAGATCAATTTTATTGACTCTATAAAAAGAATCTTCATTATAATTAATAGAGGTTATTTTATAGACAGGATCTTTAGTTACAAATTGCTTGTTTATATAATTTTTAAATCCTTTTGTTGAAAATAGATCTTTATTAATAATAATTTCATCCCCAATTATTTTTTGTCCTGTAGGATATTCAGAAGCATCATTATAGGAATTAGCAAATCCCAGTAATTCCTCAACTTGCCATGTTCCATAAATAAAATTTTCTATATCACTGTACAAATCCATAATCCCTATGAGTGGTTCAGATTGATTATAGTTAATTATATCTGTTTCGGTTTCAGCTATTTCCGGAGTATGTGTTGGAGAAGTATCTTGAGCTATCATAGAAACTTCACTATTCAAAGTGCTTTCTATCAAGTTATTGTTTAAACTATTTTCTGTGTTCGGAGTTGGTGTGATTTCAACATTTTCTAAAAAATCTTTCGTAGGAGCATTCATTTCACTAGATGTATTCGTATATGAATTGTTTTTTAAACTTAAAATTATTAAACAAAATACTATTATAATGGTAAAAACAACCGATTTTTTTAACATAAAGCTCCTTCCTATAATTTTACTTTTCTAATTTTATGTTCCAAGTAATTAATTGTCAAGACTATTAATACCAAATTATTACTTTATCATTATGTGTTATCTTATAGAAAAACACGTATCACGCCTATGGTTGATTTCTAATTTACTGGAGACTTAGAAGCTAAGTTTTATCTAAAGCCTCTTTTTGAAAAATAGGTATTGGATAAATAAATTTATTGGCTTGTTGCCCTGTTTTGATACCATTTTAATCTTTACAAAGCACTAGTTTCATTACAGTAATATAAATAACCTTAGTTAAAATCACAAGAAAGCATAGGTGTTTTTATCCGAAATGACAAGGATACAAGTTATGATTGATAAACCGAATTTCATATGATAAAATAAGTGCAGAACGTATGTTTCTTATTGTGAAAGAAATGATAGATAGCAGCATTCAAAAGAATCAGAATTACTTCACAGAAATGAGGGATAATAGTTGTTAGTCAGCCTGCATGTTAAAAATTTTGCTATTATTAATGAAGTGGAAGTCTACTTTAAGAATCACTTAAATATCATGACCGGTGAAACGGGTGCCGGTAAGTCTATTATTATAGGTTCGGTGAATGCCGCGCTGGGTGCGAAGATGAACAAGGATATCGTGCGCAACGGGGCAGAATATGCTTTGGTTGAACTGGTATTTGATACTAAGTCCGATATAGTGTTTAAGGCTATGAGAGATCTGGATATTCCAATTGAGGGTGATCAGATTATTATTTCCAGAAAAATCATGTCTGGAAGAAGTATCTGTAAGATTAATGGAGAGAATGTAACAGCCTCTGCATTATCAGCAGTTGCAGGCTTATTAATTGATATACATGGACAGCATGAACATCAGTCGCTTCTCAATAAGACGAAGCATTTAGAGATTGTAGACCGCTTTGCCAAGGAAGAGATAGGGAATCTCAAGACAGAGCTGGAACAAGGCTACAAAGAATATAGTAAGTTAAAGCAGGAATATGAACAGGCTGGAATAGATGAAGATAAAAGGTTACGAGAAATATCCTTTTTAGAATATGAAGTAAATGAGATTAGGAATGCGGCACTAAAGCCGGAGGAAGACGAAGCATTATCATTAAGATATAAGAAGTTATC
>JAEWMZ010000206.1 GCA_023392995.1 Bacillota bacterium | reverse complement strand
CCAGATCTAGTATCAATCTGGATCTTATCTCCCTGTTCTACGAACAAAGGAACATAAACAGTTGCTCCAGTTTCTACAACTGCAGGCTTGGAAGCGCCCTGTGCGGTATCACCCTTAAAGCCTGGCTCTGTATCTGTAATAACAAGTTCTACAAACAATGGAGGTTCGATAGCGAACACCTGTCCACCGTGGGAAACCATCTTAACCATCTCATTCTCTTTTACGAACTTAAGGGAATCACCGATAGAGTCTTCATTCATTGCGATCTGATCAAAGGTGTCAACATTCATGAAGTGATATAATTCACCGTCTGAATATAAATACTGCATTTCACTTCTTTCGATATGAGCCTGTGGATATTTTTCAGTAGGACGGAATGTCTTTTCAACAACTCCACCACTTTTAATATTCTTTAATTTAGTTCTTACAAATGCTGCGCCTTTTCCTGGTTTTACGTGCTGAAACTCAATAATCTGATATACGTTATTGTCCATTTCAATGGTAATACCGTTTCTGAAATCGCCTGCTGATACCATACTTAAAACTCCTCCTTAACTATTTATGTGACCACTCAGTCACAACGACTCTTATGAACCGATGTACGTAAAGCTTTCAAAACTATATGCTTTGAGGCTGTCTGCTCGAAACCAAAAGTATGGTTCTTTCACGGAATTATTGAGACAACTGAATAGTTACAATTCGACTAACTGACCTTCGACCGATAGGTCGCTTGGTACAGGATGTGAAATGTTCTACATTTCACACTAACGGACATTCGGCCTTTAGGCTGCTCAATGCCGGATGTGAAATGTTCTACATTTCACACTAACGGACATTCGACCTTTAGGTCGCTCAATGCCGGATGTGAAATGTTCTACATTTCACACTACTCTTTAGTCTATAATAACCTGCAATTTTTTGCAATAGTTTTTTTATCCAAGCCCTAAAAATTTTGCATATTTTTCAATTAACTTTTACAATTCAATCAAATTTTTATCAGAGAAGGTGAAATTTTCATGACCTTGCTCTGTAACAACGACTAAATCTTCAATTCTGACACCGCCAAAGCCTTTAATATAAATACCAGGCTCAACTGTCTCTGTCATTCCAGCTTCAATGATTCCTTCTTCCAGCATTGATAATCTTGGATTCTCATGAATGTGAAGCCCCACACTGTGTCCTAAGCCATGCCCGAAGCAGCCTTCATAGCCAGCACCATAAATGATGTCTCTTGCTACTTTATCCACTTCCTTACCCTTATAACCTGCTTTTATAAAGTCAAGGGCTGCCTGCTGTGCCTTTAATACCGTATTATATACTTCCTTTTGCTTCTCACTGGCTTTACCAACAACCACGGTTCTTGTCATGTCGGAGCAATAGCCCTCATAGATGCAGCCAAAATCCATGGTCAAAAAGTCTCCCAGCTCAATCTTTTTCCTGGAAGGCACTGCATGAGGCATGGAGGAATTAATACCGGAAGCTACGATTGCAGAGAAGCTTAAGCCTTCCGCGCCTTTTAATTTCAAGAGATATTCAATTCTTGCTGCCAGCTCAAGCTCTGTCATCCCAGGTTTGATAAAGGTTAAAATCTCAGTAAATACTTCATCTCCAATTGCTTCTGCTTTCTTAATAAGCTCCAGTTCCTTCGGAGTTTTGATTCGGCGCAGATTCGTGATTTCGCTTCCCAAAGGAACAAAATCCTTTACCTTCAGCTTTTCCTTCAACTTATGATAGTTTGCAAATATCATCTCTTCCGCTTCAAAGGCAAGTCGTTCAACACCATCCGTACTTAACACATCATTGATCGCTTCCTCATAACCACCATTACCGATGGTAATGACCTCATAACCCTCCGCTTCCAGCTCCGCCTGAATGGTATAACGGAAATCTGTAATCACTGCATGCCGCTTCTCAGAGATATACACATATCCTGTGGCACCGGCAAACCCGCTGACATAACGCATGTTATTACCATTGGAGATTAACACTGCTCCAACGGATTGCTTCTTTAGTATTTCTTGAACTTTTTTATAATTGTCCATATTTCCACCTGACTTTCTTCTACAATTTTTTATTTCATATACTTACTAGGGTGTGTCTGAAAAATGCTTGTTCCTACTCTTTTGCTGCACTTTGTCCTAAAGGCAAACTGCTTGTATGCTTTGTCCTACAAAGCAGAAAAGAACTCGCAGCAAGGGCTATGTGGTTTGAAGCATCTTTATAATTGCATCGATTGCCAGTAGATATCCCTGCAATCCAAGACCCGCAATTTGTCCGGTGCATACAGGGGCTGTGACCGAGGTATGCCTGAACTCTTCTCTTTGATGGATATTGGAGATATGTACTTCAATTTTAGGAGTCGTAATCGAGGCCAGGGCATCACGGATGGCGTAACTGTAATGAGTGTAAGCTCCCGGATTAATTACGATACCATCTACTTGATCATTGTAAGCCTTTTGAATCCGGTCTATGATCTCTCCTTCACCATTGCTTTGATAGGTCTCTATGGTGATATTTTCATGAATTGCTTTTTCTTCCAGTATCTCGAGCAGATAATTAAAATCTTGAGTTCCATAGATTCCTTTTTCCCGAATACCGAGGAAATTTAAATTTGGTCCATTTATCACAAGTATCTTCATGCTTGTCTCCTTTCTTGCTACTCAAAGTATCAGTAGGAATTCGTACTTA
>JAEWMZ010000190.1 GCA_023392995.1 Bacillota bacterium | reverse complement strand
GATTGCCATTGTCCTGACCTTTTCCGGATATAAATATAAAGCAATGGAGGTCTCTGCTTCGCAGGCATGCCTCATCGTTGTTTGCATATCTAAGATATTGGTATACTCAATCTCATAGGGTTCGATCAGATATACCTGTTCAGAAATACCGGATAATGCTTCAATATGAAAGGGATCTCCATGAAATGTAATAATAAAAAACTTATGAAAGCCTTGATTTTCCCACCACTCAATGAGTTCCGTAACCATATTCTTTAACGTATCTTTTGAAACAGATGTTGTTCCTGTAAACGAGCGGTCGCAGGGAAGATTAACACCATAATTTATAGTTGGCGCGACCAGGCATCCCGTGGATTTTGACAGTTCCTCAGCAAAATACTCAGCACAGAGAATATCATTATTCAAGGGTAAATGAGCCCCATGTTGTTCGCAGGTTCCTACTGGAATAATAAGATTTTTATTCGTGTTTAGATATTCTCTAACTTCTTCGTATGTTTTATCGAATAATTTCAAGCTGACCACCTTTCTTGGTATCAATAACAGTTATTGATTAGGTTCCAATGCATTAGGTTCCAATTGATACCAAAACAATATTAATTGAAACAAATATAGAACTACATTTACTTTAATTGTACTTTTACTACAATTAATTGTCAATTACCCCTGGTGATTATTGGATAATCCAGCGTTAAATGATTGTAGCTCGAATATAAAAAATGCGATTTATGCTTACTCACTGACGCCCTCTACTTATTTCAAGCCTTGTTACCTACCGTAATCACTGAATAATTATTCGAGTTAATCTTTTTCATCTTAATTTTCCAAGTCTTTCCGTAACATGCTGCAATATTAGGGTGTAACCCGGTTCATATCTCTTGGGAATAAGGTTGACAATCTAACATTATCCTGATTGAGAAGTTTACTGGTAAATCGCTCCAACCCCAATCCAAGTCCCCCATGGGGCGGCATACCATACTTATGCATCAATAAATAGCTTTCAAACAATTCAAGATTCATATTACGTTTACTCATTTTGTGCCGCTGTTCCTCATAATTATGAATTCTTTGCCCTCCTGTAGTAATTTCCAGCCCACGAAACAATAGATCAAAGCTTAATGTCTCATCTGGATTATCCATGTCCTCTATTGCATAAAATGGTCGTTTTCTGCTGGGATAATGAGTTACGAATACAAACTCGGAACCTGTTTTCTTTTTTATGATTTCACAGAGCAGCTTCTCTTCTTCCGGTTCGAAATCCTCATAATCTTTTATTTCTCTTTTATACTCGCTAGAGATTAATTCCTTTGCTTCCATAAACTTCATCGACGGAATTGCTGTTATCTTAGGCAAATCTACCTTTAATAGTTCAAGCTCATACGCATAATTTCGTTCCAGTTCAGCCAGAGTATACTTAAGCATAAGCGCTTCCATTTGCATCATATCCTCGAAGCCTTCAATATACCCCATTTCAAAATCAACACTGGTATATTCATTCAGATGTCTGGAGGTATCATGCTTTTCCGCGCGAAATACAGGTGCAATTTCAAATACACGTTCATAGACCCCAACCATCATCTGCTTATAGAACTGAGGACTTTGTGCCAAATAAGCATCTTTATTAAAATAGTTTAGGTGAAATATATTCGCTCCTCCCTCTGCTCCAGCAAAAACAATCTTGGGAGTGTGTATTTCTGTAAAGCTTTGCTCTAGCAGAAATTTTCGAAAGCCGTTACAAATCCCCTCCTGAAGCTTAAAGATCGCCCTTTCTTTTTCGTTCCTTAAGGTTATCGGTCGAAAATCCAGTATATTTTCCAAGGAGGTGTCAACTTTCTTATTATTTATAACAATTGGGCTCTCTGCCTCCGGTTCCGATAATATAACAACATCGATCATTCGTAACTCCCAGCCTGCTTTTGATCGTTCCTCCTGAATCACATCTGCAACAAGCTTGATACAGCTTTCTTCTTTCAGCAGTTCAAGGTCAAAATTTGAGAATTCTTTGCTATAGATGCATTGAATCACTGCTCGCTTGGTTCGAAGCAGTACAAAAGCAAAGCCACTCATTTTTCGAATCTTATATACACTTCCATGCAGTGTAATCTTTTTTCCAATGTTCTCCTTTATATTTTCCGTTTCCACATTAGAATTTTCAATAACTCCATTGATTAATTTCATATTGTACCTCCATATTTTAACTTCATAATTTGGTGTTAAAAATACCAGTGAAATCCATAAAGACATCGTCTCTATGTCTCATCCTATCACTTCCCTTCAGCAAATAAAAAAAGAGCCCCATCAGTAATAATTTCAATTACCAAATGTGGCTCTTCTACATATGTTCCACATAGGTACAACACTTCAAGCGCGTGCACCTATGTTTATATCACTCATAGATACATGCGCTATAAATCGTCGTCCCTATTCAGTTTACTCAACTGAAAATTCAACATAAGAATAAAATCCTTTCAAATTTATTAGTGATTCTAGCATTAAGTTTCAATCCTGTCAACCGTATAGTTACACAAATAATATGTTTTATTTGACTGCTACTATGCGAATGCCGTTATTCGAGTTCTTTTTTGTTCCTTCATTAGATAAGCATAAGAACCAATACTCCGCATAAATTTGCTAATAAGTGGGAAATCCAGCATAGATAAATATTTTTCGTTTTATAAAATAGTATACCATAGATAATGCTATCAATAAAAATCCAGGTTATATCATATATCACAACGATTGGCGAACCCGCTGAAAAATGCCCCAATGCGAAAATCAAAGATGTGGCTATAATTGCAACTCTGATATTGACACACATGCCTAATTTCCTTTGAAAAAAGCCCCGGAAGCAAATTTCCTCCGCTAACGCCAGAATAAAAAGCTGTGGAATCAGTAGCAGCAAATTACCAAAAGCAAGCATTGGTTGCGTTCTCTCAATCACATGATTAAAGTAATCCGGTACGATTAATTTTGACAAAAAAAGGGAAGCGAATCCAGATCCAACAGGTAATATTATTAACCACCAGTATTTTATCAATTCCTTACCGATTTCATTTATCCTAAAACCTAATTCCTGAAACGTTTTTTTTCTGATAACCATTTCAATAAAAAGATAAGGAATCGTAAGTATATAGAAACCTGCTTGTATCATGACTATCACTCCCCAAATCATTACAGGCAGTAATTCTTTTAACGCCATTTCTTTGTTTTTAATGAATGATTTCTTTCCGGTGTTCATAATTCCTTCCCCCAATCCGTAGTATGAGTAAAGTCTAGCTTCATACCACTATACTGTCAACGAGTGGGCGGGTAAGTTACATTATGGCCTGGTAAGGTGCATTACTTGCGGTTTTGTAACGCTTGTAATCCTGCATTTATTTCTCTGGTGTCTCTTATTTGAAGAAGCTGTCCGATGAGGTTGACCGCAAGATACACAACTAGAACAATTCCCATAAAAAGTACTAGTTGAAACGTTTGAAAATGCTTTCCCATCAAAATTGAAAATCCTATGATGATTATTTCCAATGCCAGCAAATGAAGAACTTTACGCAGGATCGTCTGGCGCAAGTTTAATTCCTTGCGTGAGTATAGGATAATGGAAGGCAGCGTACTTAACAATGCACCAATCAGCGGTGAATAGAATGCATCGAACCCGATCGTTACATCTGGCTGAAGCATTGGCCCAAAAATCGCTGTTGCCACATTAAGACAAGTAGCAATGATAAAGAATCTTATTGCACAGTTCCTCAAAAACGAACGAAAACTCATTCTTCTCCTCCTGCTAATATCCTTTTCAATGCACTGACGTAGCGACGGGAAAT
>JAEWMZ010000176.1 GCA_023392995.1 Bacillota bacterium | reverse complement strand
CAAGTTTGGACGGGATAAACGCTGAAGGCATCTAAGCGTGAAGCCCCCCTCAAGATGAGATATCCCATAGCATAAGCTAGTAAGACCCCTGGAAGACTACCAGGTTGATAGGGCAGAGGTGGAAGTGCGGTAACGCATGGAGCTGACTGTTACTAATAGGTCGAGGGCTTGACCTTAAATGGTTTTTACAGTAAGAATCCAGATGGATTCATGGATGATCGTTTTCTGAGAATACCTAGTATTCTCTGGAATGCATAGCATTCCGTGTGTAGTGTTTTAATGTTATACAAGATAAATCAGTAATATGATTTGCTTGTAGTAAATAAGGAAACAGAAAACACCTAGGTAGTTTCTGTTTTTTCTATTATTAGACGTATATTAGTCGATAATATGAATTATTCCTCGATAGCTCAATGGTAGAGCACACGGCTGTTAACCGTGGGGTTGTAGGTTCGAGCCCTACTCGGGGAGCTTAATATTAATAAAGTAAAAAATGTTATAATTTACATTTCACTTGACTTATATTAATATTATTGTTATAATAAACTATCTTTGTAATTGAATATGGCGACATAGCCAAGTGGTAAGGCATGGGTCTGCAACACCCTGATCACCAGTTCAAATCTGGTTGTCGCCTCTAAAGAAAGTCCCTAGAAACGTTAAGTTTTGGGGACTTTTTTGTATTTGTAAGGCTATCTTTACCACCGAATATTAGTGTGTCAGAATTTATGGGATATTTATAAGGAAAAAGCTCGCTTATGATATTTGATAGACAGGCGAATTTAAAGTACAAGTATGAGAATCGAAAAAGGTTATATTAATTAATCTCTATGCACACACGTTCTACTGGAAAATTTAGTTTATCTATATTCTTTAATATGGTAGTATAATTCTGATATATAGATAAACAGTAATTTGAAAAGGATAGCTTTTATATGAAAATACATGATGAGAGTGCAATTGATTTAGGATTATTAGAAGAATTAAAAATAGATTGTTCAAAATGCAGTGGTTTATGTTGTGTTGCCTTATTTTTCTCTAAAATGGATGGATTTCCGGAAGATAAAACAGCTGGTATACCCTGTGTTAATTTACGAAATGATTTCAAGTGCAAGATACATTCAGAGCTTATAAAGCGTAAAATGAGAGGCTGCATTGGTTACGATTGCTTTGGTGCCGGCCAAAAAGTTACCCAGGTAATTTATAATAGTTCAAACTGGCATACTAAGCCTACGAAAGCTCAAGAGATGTGTGATGTATTTCTAGCCATTTTCCAGCTTCACCAAATACTTTATTTTTTGGCAGAGGCAAAAACAATAATACCAGCTAGAGCGCTTTGGGATGATATAAATGTTTTAGTAAAGGAAGGTAGAGAGGTATGTAATTCTACCCCACACTATATACTTGCGTATAATATTGAGAAATATAAGGGACAAGTAAATGAAGCCTTAAAAAAAGTCAGCAATCTGATTAGAGCCAATTATAATCCTATCAAGGAAGAACATAATAAAAACTTCATTGGAAAAAGCTACAAAGAAAAGAATTTAAGTGGTATGGATTTCACAATGTCTTTATTGATAGCAGCAGATTTTGAAAAATGTAGTTTTCATGGAGCTAATTTCTTAGGTGCAGATACGAGAGATACTAATTTTAGTTCAGCAGATTTAAGTGAAGCTGTTTTCTTAACACAGGGACAAGTAAATTCAGCGAAAGGAAATTCGCATACGAAATTGCCTGCATACTTATGCCGTCCGATTACATGGATATAGGAATGGCTCCATTTACTCTTGAAGGTAATTACTTAATAATACTAACACCATTCCATACTCGTATTTAGCTCATTATAGCGGTCAATAAGAAAAGATAATCGAAGAAGGAACAAAGTATTAATGTCTGATAGGTCGAGCCCGCCGATCTCTGTGATGCGATCCAGACGGTACACCAGGGAATTCCGATGAATGAACAGGCTTTCAGAGGTTAGCTTGATATTACAGCCCTTCTCGATGTAGATACACAAGGTTTTATAAAGCTGGGAATTCGTAGTATGATCATATTGTCTCAGTGCTGCCAGTGCCGGATGGCAGAAGCTCCCCAGCCTGTCCGGATATTTTGTATCTGACAGTAAATGAAAGAACTGATAATCCTGATAAAAACAAACGGAATCTTCACTTTTTAACTTCTGACCAAGTTCTAAAGCAGCGAAAGCCTGATCAAAATGGTTTACAAAATTCTCAATATTCATAAAGGGATAGCTGATTCCAATGCGAACATATTCTTTCTTTGCAAGGTCTCTTAATAGTTCAGGTAATTTATGATAAAGGTCAGACTCCTCCGCTAATGGAATAATTGCAGCTATGCCGTTCTTATGATAGGTTACATGCGTATCGGCAATTCTATGTTTTAGTGCTTTGGAGGTGTAATTCTTAAGATATTGCTGTCCTAAGTATCTGGAAGGACGAAGATACAGTGCCAGCATTCGCTCAGGAAATTTAAGGCCTGACAGACGGGCAGCAATGTCCTTGGCAGGAGCGCCGATCAGCATGCTGTATAGTAATTCGTGATAACGGCTGTTACCTTCGAATAAATCTGATGTATAGTATGCTATGGTATAGCTGAGGGCATGACTTATGGTGCTAAGCATTTCAAAATGAGAGGGAAGAAAGGGAGTGTCTCCTTCAATCATCAATAGAAACCCAATCTGGGCTTTATTATGAAAGACTTTGCAACTGATTTTACGATTCGAGGATTGGCTGCATACGACTTCAAAGGCAGAGGTTGTCATGGAGGCATTTTTAATTGCTGCCAAATCCTTAACGGCATTAATGAACTCGTAACTGCAATAGCCCTGGACAGTATTTTCTATCCATAAGGGATCGAGGACTGGTATAGAGGTGGATTTAGCAATGATCTTAAAGTTCATATCGCAGAATACCAGAAAGCTGCCAAGCCTTACAGAGGCTGCATCAATGACTGCTTCTATACTGCGGGAGCTGTCGGCAAGAGCAGTAAGCTCCTCTAAAATCCCTTTGCTGCGGGTAGTTTCAATCAGGCTTTTCACTGTATTGAACAGGGAAAAGAGATCTTCCTCTGCTACCACAGCAGCATTGCATCCAGTGGTAAGGGGAAGGGAAGCAATGCCTGTACAGGCAAAAATACAGTGAGCGGGGGAAACCGTCTTGCTTATTTGTTTATCGTAACCAAAATATAAAGTGTTCTTTCGGAAATTGATTTCTTTGCTGTCAAGCAAGGCAATGTCATGTAACTCCATATCTTCACCTTCAGTTAATATATCTATGGTGTATTCCTTGGATATTCTTTCAACCAGCTTTTTAAAAGTCATAATAAACTCCAACTCTATCAATAAATAATATCTCCTGTCATTTTAGTACATGGTAACCAAATTGTCAAAGTTTTATCATTCATCATGCACGTTGTGAAATCACTTGTTATCTTGTATTCTTATGTTATTAACTTTGTTATAAAATTAACATAAATGGTTGGAGGTACAAAATGTATAACAGATTATTTGAAGCGGGAAGCATTGGAAAGGTAACGCTGAAAAACCGCCTGGTCATGTCTCCGATGGGCTGTGGTCTGGCTAACCTGGACGGAACACCCTCAGAGGATATGATCGCGTTTTATGAAGCGAGAGCGATCGGCGGAGCGGGACTGATTATTCCTGAGATTACACGTGTGAATGATATAAACGGAGCCGGTCTCATGAGACAGTTGTCCGTTACCAAGGACAGACATATTGAACCTCTGTCAAGGCTGGCAGAAGCAGTGCATAAGCATGGCAGCAAGATATTCATCCAGCTTCATCATCCGGGACGTGAAACCGTATCCGCCCTTCTTGGGGGACAGCCGGTCGTGGCGCCTTCCGCCATACCCTGTAAAATGCTGAAGCAGGAAACCCGTGCATTGACCACAGAAGAGATAAAGCAGTTAGTGCAGCAGTTTGTAGCCGGTGCAATAAGAGTACAAAAAGCCGGCTGCGATGGTGTGGAATTGCATGCGGCTCATGGATATCTGCTGCATCAGTTCCTCTCACCCTATACCAATAAAAGAGAAGATGAATATGGCGGAAGTTTTGAGAATCGTTTGAGAATTATTCTTGAAATCCTCGAGGGTATCCGTAAAGAGTGCGGATCTGATTTCCCCGTTGGTGTACGTCTCAGTGTTGAAGAATTCCTGGATAAGACGGGTGTAACGCAGGACTACATCCATGTGCAGGACGGTGTTAAGATTGCCATGGCACTGGAAGCGGCAGGAATTGATTTCATTGATCCAAGCTGTGGACTGTATGAGACAGGAATGACTTGTATAGAACCAATTTCCTTCCCTCAGGGTTGGAGACGTGATTTACTAAAGGCTGTAAAAAGCCATGTAAAGATTCCGGTAATCGGTGTTTCTGTTATCAGGGAACCTGCTGCAGCTGAGAGATTTTTAGAAGATGGTGTGGTTGATTTCGTCTCCATGGGCCGTTCCTGGAATGCAGATGAAGAATGGGGAACCAAAGTCCGGGAAGGAAGAGAAAAGGAGCTGCGTAAATGTATTTCCTGCCTGCGCTGCTTTGAAAGCTTAAACGAATATAACGCTGCAGGCCTACCTCCTGAATGCGCCTTAAATCCCAGATATGCAAGAGAGAGAAAGTATGGAAATCTGATTCGTGACACCAAGGGACACCGGGTTGTTGTAGTGGGTGCGGGTCCTGCCGGTATGACAGCAGCACAGACACTTGCACTTAGAGGAATGAAAGTAACTTTGATGGATCGTCAGGCAGAGCTTGGCGGAACCGTAAATCTTGCGAAAAAACCTCCGCTAAAGGAACGTATGCAGTGGATTGCAGACTATTATGGCAATGAATTTGAGAAGCTTGGAGTGGAGGTATTATTAAATACAGAGGCAGATGCAGAAAGCATTATGGCCTGCCAACCGGATGCGGTTCTCCTGGCTTCCGGTTCCACTTCCATCATTCCTGGCAAAATACCAGGCATCAATGGTAAGAACATATATACCGTAGAAGACATATTATCCGGTAAGGAAGTCCTCAAAGGCAAAAAAGTTGCAGTAATCGGCGCAGGACTCACCGGCCTTGAAACAGCAGAATACTTATGTGAAGCAGATAACCAGGTGACGATTATTGATATGCTTGATAAGCCTGCGCCAAATGCGAACCATACCAACGTTGCCGATGTCTGCGGACGTCTGGCGAAAGCAGGTGCACAGTACCTGTTAGGACATTCCTTAAAAGAGATAAAAGAGGACTGCGTTATTCTGGAAAAGCTGGATAACAAAGAAGAAGTAAAAGCGGATGCAGAGGCAGTCGTCCTCTCTCTTGGCTTTCGTCCGGACAGAAGCTTAGTGTCTGAGCTGGAATCCCGGGGAGCTATCGTAAAGCTGATCGGAAGTGCGATCAAAGACGGCAGTATCGCACCGGCAACCCGTACCGCTTATGATACGGCTTCACGGCTGTTTACCACAGAAGAGAAGGTACCCAGCTTTAAGGTATCAAAGGATGAACTTCCTAACTTCGGCAAGGTTTCTCTTATGGATAATCAAGAAGGAATCTATATCAGTTATCTGACAGATCCCGCAGCCATAGCGAGAATTCTTCCTCCACCGTTAAAACCCTTCTCTATGCCGGTGGTTACCTTATCCGTCTGCCATATTAATAATCCGACTTTTGCAGATGATTATTATGAGGCAATTCTAGGTGTATATGCAACCTATGGAAAAACCTTAGGACTTTACACCATGGGTCTTGTACTGGGCGGTCCCGGAGCGGAGATGGCTGTTCAGTGCGGCAGAGATAACGGAAGTATTCCAAAGAAGCTGGGAGCAGAATTTGTAATCAGGCGAAACGGGGATACAGTAACAGCGGGGGTTACCAGAAGAGGAACACAGCTGGTGGATATAAAGATGGATTTAGGAGAATATAACAGTCCTTTGACCGCAGCGTTATATCAATTCCCAGCAGCAGGCAAGCAGACCTTTGGTGGCGGCTTCTATTTCCACTTTGACAGACAGCCCGATGAAAACGGCACAGCGCACTTTATGAATGGTGCTTTGCTCATGAATCAATGTGAGTATAATTATAAGTCCTGGGAACCCGGAATGGTATCAATGAACTTAAAGTCCAGTATAGATGATCCTTGGGCAGAGCTTCCCATCAACACCATAATAGGAGGAGCCTATTCTGAGAACAGTCTGCTGGTACATAAGCTGAATCTGGTAGAAAAATTAGAGGCAGAGGAGGTTATCCCTTACCTGCTGACCGGACGTTATGACCGTACGGCCTTTATGGAAACTGGACGAATTTAATCACTTACTATAGATCATAGAAGGTGATAGAAGTAAAAGGCAAAAAGTTAGTGGTAAAGTTGAAATGATGGAGGTAAAAGGCAAAAAGTTAATAGCAAAAGTTGTTTTGCTTCAATAAATGGATTAGGTAATTGTGAAACTCAGAAACTTTAGCTATTGAATACACAACATAAACTGTTTCGAAGCGGAAGCTAAGCCCGAAGGAAGTGTTGGAGCGTAGAAATAGTATGTGATATGTATACAATTACAATAACTATATTGTTTCGCAATTGCCTAAATAAATGTAGATAAGAAAGGAATTAAGCATATGGAGAATTTATTTGATTTAACGGGAAAAGTAGCAGTCGTAACAGGAGCAAGCTCCGGACTGGGAGCAGATGCAGCACTTGCATATGCAAAAGCCGGTGCAGATGTAGCCCTTCTGGCAAGACGTTACGATAAGCTTCAGGATTTAAAGGCAGTTATCGAGAATACAGGACGTAAGGCTCTTGCAGTTGCTTGCGATGTAACCAAGGAAGAGAGTGTGAAAGAAGCAATGGAAACAGTACTCAATACCTTTGGACATATAGACATCTTATTAAACAATGCCGGAATTGCAGTGCGCGGCGGCGTTGACAGCATGACAGAAGAGGAATGGGATATTGCCTTTGATACCAATGTAAAGAGCATATTCTTAACCAGTAAATACGTAATCCCGAGTATGAAAGAAAAAGGCTACGGAAAAGTAGTAAATATAGCTTCCGTAAATGCAGTGGTAGCTGATAAAAACGATATGTTTATCAGACATTCCTACAACTCCTCAAAATCTGCTGTACTTGGACTGACAAAAGGAATGGCTGCTTCCTATGCAAGATATGGCATAACAGTAAATGCCGTAGGACCTGCACTCTTTGAATCCGAGATGACAGCTGGAACCCTGTTTAAATCAGAACAATTTCTGAATACCTATAATGCAGTAAATCCCGCAGGCCGTCCTGGTGGTAAAGGTGAATTGAACGGAACGATACTGTATCTTTCCAGTGATGCTTCCAGCTATGTACAGGGTCAGTTTATTGTAGTAGACGGCGGCGGTTCCATTGTTTAGGAATAAGAATTAATCAATACGAATGATTTGCTATTCATGGACTTGCAATAGCTTTAGAGATACTTAGGATACTTAGAATATATGAACTAACTTGAATTCACTCAGAACATTATATAAAAACACATTCAATCGATTTATCTATGTTGATTGAATGTGTTTTTTGCGCTGTTTGCTTTCATATCCAAAGGATAGAAGTATGTAAGTCTTTCATAAAGCAAAGCGCAGGGATTGGTTTATAAAATTATTTCGCGAAAAAGGACAGTTGACCTTTTTGAGAATGATAAAAAGTAATAAGATATTAATTGACTGCGTTTGCTTGTTAAAAGTAATAAATGCTGATTATTATATGGTAAATTATTCGTATAATTT
>JAEWMZ010000133.1 GCA_023392995.1 Bacillota bacterium | reverse complement strand
TAAGCTGGCAGTGGTCATGCCAGAGGTCGGCGGAAGCTGCTTTTATGGAGATATGGTGCATGGCTACCCGTATTATACGTATCTGACCCAGGAGCTTCCGAAGGTATTAGAATGCCTGCTGCCCATTGCCGATAAGCGGGAAAAACGTTTTGTGGCAGGGCTTTCCATGGGTGGCTATGGAGCTTTTAAGTGGGCATTTGATCAGCCGGATTTTTTTGCAGCAGCAGCTAATTTCTCGGGGTTTTCCTTCGTGGAGGAGATTTTTGACGAAAAGAGCGGAGGCTTTGCAGGACGGGAGCAGATGGGAGAGAAAAGCATCTGCAATCTGGTATGGGGCGGTTATGAGAAATTGTTGGGTACAAAGGATGATACCAGGTATATGGTAACCCATGCCCTGGAAAGCAAAGCAGATCTGCCCAGGCTTTATACGGCCATTGGTACAGAGGATTTTAGCTACGAGCCAGGCATGAGATATCTGGAATTTATGAAGAATAGCGGTATTGAGGTGAAGTATGAAGAGATGTCTGGTGCCCATGAGTGGAAGGTGTGGGATACGGCAATAAGAAACTTTATACCCTGGGCTCTGGCAAAGTAACAATCCTGGGGTGTGGCAAAGTGAAAACATAGATAAGCCAAAGTCGGCTTAACATAGAATAAGGAGGTTAATGATGGAGAAGGAATTATGGAACAATCAGTCACTATGGGAGCACGCACTGCATTTTGATCCCGTGAATCAGGCGAGGATCCCGGGAGGTTCGGGAAGGCTTCATTTTCAAGAATTTGAGAATGTACCTGGCGCAAAGATACTCCCGAACGGGGAGGTCGAAATAACCTATTATGCACCCGGAGCCGCAACGGTGCAGCTTAAGGGCTTTGGAGGATCCATGGCGGGTATCTATGATTTGGAACCGGCAGAGGATATGGAGGGATATTGGAAAACCACAATTACGGATGTAGGGCCTGGCTTCCATTACCACAGTTATCTTGTAAACGGAGCCGAAACATTGCACCCACAGCTTCCTATTGGTTATGGAGGCTCCTATGCGGTTAATTTTCTGGAGGTTCCGGACACGGAGTTCACCGGCTATCTGCTAAAAGATGTTCCTCATGGCTCAGTACATATGGAAATATACAAATCCTCCGTCACAGGAAGATATAGAAATTGCTGGATCTATACTCCTCCGGGTTATGAAACGAAGATACAAAAGAGATATCCGGTGTTTTACCTGCAACACGGAGGCGGAGAGAATGAGACCGGCTGGCTGTGGCAGGGAAAGATAAACTATATAATGGATAATCTGCTGGCAGAAGGCAAATGTGAGGAAATGATCGTTGTCATGAACTGCGGATACAATTTCCTGAGCCGGGGGGAAGATAGGTTTATCTTAGGAGAGATTGGGGATGTAATTTGTAAGGATTGTGTTCCGATGATTGATGAAAAATACCGCACCCTGGCTGACAAGGACCACCGGGCAATGGCAGGCTTGTCCTTTGGCTCTCTTCACGCAAGAATGACAGTCCTTGGCAATACGGACATGTTCTCCGCCCTGGGGATCTATAGCGGAGGCTTTCACTATAAAAGCGAAGGGAATACCGGGCTGGGATCTCTGGCAACCTATGATTACTCCGAGCTGTTCTCGTCTGCTGAGACCTTTAACGAGAAAATTCATCTGCTGTTCGTAGGTATGGGGGATCAGGAGACCGGAATGGTGCAGGAGGATAAGCCAAGAGCAGAGGAACTGGCTGCTCAGGGTTATCACATTACGGTAAAAACCTACCCCGGATATCATGAGTGGGACGTCTGGAGAAAATGTGCCTATGAGATGATTCCGCTGCTGTTTCACTGGTAAGGATTCGGTACATTATAAAATCACTACCAAGAAAGCCGTTGAGTGAAGCATTCAAAAGGGTACGGAGCATGCAGACAAACCCTAATTTCAGGAACAAAACCTGGATGTGAAAATAAGTACAGGAATGGAGATTCATATGAAGCTGATTAAAAAAAACTTGGAGAAGTACGGACGCTCCATGTATCTTTATTTCCCGAAGGGAGAACCGCGCAGTGCGGTGAAACGCTGCAGTATAACAATATTGCGAGAGGCGGATACCCGGGAATCGGTACAAGAATTGTTGGATGGAGGGCTGGCGGAGTTTGCAGAAGAGAAGAATCTGATTCTTTCCTTCCCCAATCCAGCAGCGGGGAGCTGGAACTATAATCTTTCAAAGCAATGGGAGGATGATGTTGAGATAATACAGGCTATGCAGGATGCTCTGGGGACGGATCGGGAGCTGGAGCCTGCAGAACCATACTTTGGAATCCCTACTTATGAGATGATGATAAATACCTGGCATCCAATGAATGATACCAGATATTTTGTCGGAATCGGCAGCGGAGCATCCATGGTATATACTTTGGCAGCTTGTAGGCCTGAGATGGTTACGGCTATTATGGGAATCGGCGGAGAGTTGTCTGTGCAGGCAATAAAAGCTGCGTTCTATGAGCCTGTGCCGGCCTGGTTGACGCTAGCGAAAGCAGGGGTAGGAGAATATTTTAAAAAAGCCAATGCAACAGGGGAGCAAGAAGATCAGGAAGGGTTTTACTGTAATGATATCAATCCCCTCCAATGTGTAAAGGAGACGGAGGAGGCACCAGGGCTTGCGAAAGATCCAAGGCAAATATCCGGTCTGATTGAGAAAGCATGGATTGCACTGTTTTCCAGAGTAAGAAAGCCAAACACTGGAAACAGAGGAGACTGTGAAAGCAGAATGGTTATAGAAAAGGAAGGTTTTGAGATCTTTTTAGAGGATAACCGCTTACAGGATGGAATAAAACATTCATGGTACACCCATGTTCCCACAAAACTTCGGGAAGGTACTGAAAAAGTACCTCTGATGATATTTATGCACGGAGGCTCCGATAATCCGGAGGAAGCGGCAGAAATGAGTAAATTCCATGAGCTGGGTGAGGCTGAGGGCTTTATTACAGTCTACCCCTGGGCTGGCAATAAAGCGGGCTGGAATATGAAGCTTCTAAGTTCGGATGAAGAGAATAAGGATGATGTGGCTTATATTACGGCATTAATTGACTATATGATTAACAACTATCCGGTAGATGAACAGAGAGTCTATCTGTCCGGTTTTTCCAACGGAGCAGGTATGGCACAGACGGTTGCCATGCTTCATCCGGAAAAGGTGGCGGCCATCTGCCATATCGACTCCAATTGGCCGGGAGACAGGCTTGGGGCTGCGGAGTTTGATCCGGAGCTGGAACCACCATTTTCCCTGGCACTATCAAAGCAGAAAAGCTTCCCTTTCAGGATGCCTGTCTGGTATACCTATGGAACAAGAGAACCCTCCTATCCGGTATATCATAAATGCTCCCAGCAGCATCAATACGACTTTTGGAAAAGGTATAACAACATAAAGATTGAGCCTACACCTGGAGCCGAAGCCCCTCATCCGTGCGGTTGCGGGGTTGAGGGCAGCAAAACAGAAATCCTGAAGCCCTGTAGTATACATCCAGGGCATCAATATGATGTACATCGTTTCTTCACGGAGGATGATGGTCATGAGAATCTGTACAATTTTGTGCTTATGAGAGATAAAGGCCATGATATTGCAAGGATGGACCCTGTGCTTGGCTGGAACTATGTGAAGCAGTTTAAGAGACGTCCGGATGGCTCGGTGGTACGGATAGAGAACTAGAAAAATGGAGCTAGAGAAAGAAAACAGATAACAACACGAGATAATAAAGCAAGATAATAAAAAAAGAGATAATAGAACTAGATAAATACAACTAGATAATTAGAGCTAGATAAATGAGGTAAGAATGAAAGCAGAGGCAAAGCTATTTAATAAAATATATCTATTATTGATCTTAGTAAATTTAATCACCGCATTCGGATACAGCATGATCGCGACGCTGATTTCTTCCTACGCAGTCACATTAGGAGCCGGGCTGACGATGGCAGGTGCTTTGGCGGGGCTTTTTTCGCTGTCTGCCCTGTGCATTCGCCCGGTCAGCGGGATTGCCATTGACCTGGTTAACAAGTGGAATCTGTGTATCCTATCTGCGCTGCTGATCTGCATCTCCTTCTTAGGCTACGCCCTTGTGCCGGGAATAGTGGGAATCCTCTTTTTTAGGGTACTCCACGGCGTTGCCTTTGGTATTAACGGGACGGTGAGTATGGTATTGGTAAGTGAGGCGATACCCAGCGACCGGCTGGGGGAGGGGCTTGGTTACTTTGGCATAGGGCAGATCATTGCCCAGATATGCGGGCCGAATATAGGAATGGCAATTCGCAGTCGTTTTGGCTTCCATAACCTTTTTTTTATCGCTTCCGTATTAACGGTGCTGGCTATCTTCCTGTTGGTTTATATGAAGAAGACAGTGCCGGTACCCCGGACGGTAAAAAAGGATAAGGCAGTGGTTCGCCTTAATAATCTCGTTGCGAAAGAATGCGTCGTTTATGCATTGATTGCAGGTTTGTTCTCCCTTGGAAATGGGATAACCAGCTCTTTTTTGGTGTTGGTGGGCGAGGAACGGAACATTGCAAATATTGTATTGTTCTTTACCGTCAATGCAATGATTTTATTAGTGATGCGATTTTTAATCGGTAAGCTGGTGGATCGAGCCAGTCTAACCTGGATTGTAAATATTTCGCTGCTGCTGACGGCTGCCTCCATGATAATGATAGGGAAAGCCGGAGGACTGGTGTTAATTCTTATGGCAGCGGTATTCAAAGCCATCGGGCAGGGAGGAGGTCAGATATCCCTGCAAACGGCCTGCATTAAAAAGGCGGATGCCGCTCGGGTTGGTATTGCCACCAGTACCTATTACATTGGCGCCGACATCGGCCAGGGCTTTGGCCCGATGATCGGAGGAAAGCTGTCTGAAGTATACGGCTATAAAATCATGTTTTACTGTACGGGCGCACTGATGCTGCTTGGTGTGGCTGCATTTAATATCTATCAGCGAAATGAGAAATTACTCCGGTAGATGCAAGACCAAGCATTCTTACTAGTACCAGGGATTTTGCCGTATTGATGCAAAGGCAGCCGGGAACCACAATGGATCTCTAGGAGCCTTTGGGTAGAGGCAGACCCAGAAGAGGGGATACTAATCGCTTATATGCATAATATGAGACCGAATGAGGAGTTATATCATCATCTCAGAGTTCGTACCGTAGCATATGGCTGTATCAATTAGAAAAATTTTTTTTACATTTTGGCTATATCGTTATTTCTAATGAAATATTAATCTCACAATTAGAGAATATGATGATGAAAAAGGAATATTCGTTGGTATAAAAGACAAAATGCACAATAAGAATGGTTAAAATGGACAATTTTGGGTGAAAAAGTGAATACAACTATTGACAATTTCAATGAAATAGTAATATAATGGTATACATGTTAGGAATAACGTTTTAGCTAAGCGTATAACTAGAGAAAAATCCGGATTTAATGAGCAAAAAGAAGGTCAGGGAGGAAAGACATGAAACTTTTACAAAACAAAAAGCAAGCGAGGGCGCTCCGGGAATTATTATACATATTGCCCTTTGTTGCTGTGGTGCTCATATTTTCTTATTATCCTTTGTATGGTTGGGTGTATGCGTTTTTTGATTATAAGCCGCCGCAGCCGTTGACGATGGAGAACTTCGTGGGGCTGAAGTGGTTTAAGTCCCTTGTGGAGAACCAGGTAAAGACTCAGGTCATTTTAGAAGTGTTGAAGAATACCTTCGCCATGAGCGGACTAGCCATACTTACTTCCTGGCTGCCCATGATCTTTGCGGTATTCCTCAACGAGATCAAATGTATGCCGTTTCGCAAAATTGTCCAGACAGTTACCACACTGCCGAACTTCATCAGCTGGGTTTTAGTTTATTCGGTTGCCTACAGCTTGATGAACAGCACCGGTATGATCAATAGTCTTCTGGAGGGCTTAGGGTTCATCAAAGACCCGATTATGTTTTTGCAAACCGATCAGCATGTCTGGATTACGATGTGGCTATGGGGAACCTGGAAAACCCTTGGATGGTCGGCAATTATGTATATTGCAGCCATCTCCGGTATTGATGAAGAGATGTATGAGGCGGCCAGAGTGGATGGAGCGACAAGAATGCAGATTATTCGCAACATTACGATACCAAGCTTGCTGCCAACCTATTTTGTGCTTTTGATGTTAAGTATTGCTAATTTTCTGACCAATGGTATGGAACAGTATTATGTATTCCAGAATGCCTTTAACAGCGAGAGAATTCAGGTGCTGGATTTGTATGTTTATAATACGGCAATGGGCAGCGGAAGTTATTCGGTAGCTACAGCGCTCAGTATTCTTAAGAGCTTTGTTAGCGTTGTGCTTTTGTGTGGGGCAAACCTCATATCCAAGCTGGTTCGAAAAGAAACCTTTATTTGATGAAAAAAACTATGTGGAGGCAATCATGGAACGTGAGAAAAAAAGAAAGGCGTATCGGCAAACCCCCGGAGACAAAGCGGTCAGCGTAGTTACCTATATAATTTTCGCACTGCTTGCGTTTGTTTGCATATATCCGTTTTATTATATCTTTATTAATACCATTAGCGATAACAGCCTTAGTGAGAAGGGAAAGATTCTGTTCCTTCCCCAAGGATTTCACCTGATGAATTATCTGAATGCTTCAAAGATTCCCGGACTGTTAGGGGCAACAGGGATTTCTCTGTCCAGAACCATAATCGGAACCTTGCTCACGGTATTCATAGCGGCGTTTCTTGGGTTTATGTTCTCCAGGGATACCCTGTGGAAAAGAAAGTTCTGGTACCGGTTGATCGTTCTGACCATGTACTTTAATGCGGGAATTATTCCCTGGTACTTAACAATGAGGAATCTTCACCTGACCAATAATTTTTTAGCTTATGTATTACCGACGATGGTGTCACCGTTTTTTATTATTCTGACAAAGACCTTTGTGGAGTCAATCCCAAAGGAGCTGCAGCAGGCGGCGGAGATTGACGGAGCCGGTACTTTGACCGTGTTTTATAAGATCATATTGCCGGTTATAAAACCGATTTTAGCAACTATTTCAATCTTTTCTGCTGTTGGGCAGTGGAACTCCTTTCAGGATACGCTGCTGCTGGTTACGGACAGTAAGCTATACACCTTGCAATTTATTTTATATCAGTACATCAATCAGGCAAGCTCTCTGTCCAGCTTTATTAACAACTCTGCCAACGGACAGGGAATTGAGGTCGCATTGGCTCATATGCAGACCACGACCTCCATTCGAATGACAGTAACCATACTGGTAGTAACACCGATTATTTTAGTTTATCCGTTTTTCCAAAGGTTTTTTGTAAAGGGTATTATGATTGGAGCTGTAAAAGGATAAGAGGATCGTAGCAGCCGGGCGGCGGCCCGCTGTCTAGGATAGAAAAGCAAAGCTAGAACATATAAGGAGGATGTATTTTATGAAAAAAAGAATTGTTTCAATACTGCTGGCTGCTATTTTAGTAATGTCAACAGTACTGACCGGCTGCCAGAAGACCGAGAAAAAGGATGGGCAGGAAGCCAGCAGCACCGGTGGATCCTCGAATGCTGCGGGAACAGAGACAGGACGGGATCTGATTACCTTGGAGGTTTATGATGTGGCAGCCAACTACCAGGGAATTGCAAACGGTTGGTTCGCTAACTATGTAAAAAACAAATTTAATATCGAATTTAATATTATTGCTCCTCAGGCATCCGGTGATGCTTCTGCGGTTTATCAGACCAGGAGCAGCAGTGGAAAGATGGGAGACATTATTCTGCTGGACAATTCTGATTTTGTAGACTGTATTAATGCGGGACTGATTAAGGATATCAGCGGTCTGGTAGACAATTATCCTAATATTAGTGTTTTTAAAGACCAGATCAAGGCTTTTGCAAATCAGGTGGAGGGAAAAGAAGGAGCAATCTATGGCATTCCCAGTGAGATGACCAACACCTCTCCAACGACCTATTCACAGACTTCGGTTTTATCAAGCCCGTGGCTGCCTTGGGATTATTACAAAGAGCTTGGCACACCAGAGATGAAAGATCTCAGTGGCTTACTGGATGTATTAGAAGCAATGCAAAAGGCTCATCCTACAAATAAGGATGGTGATAAAGCATATGCAATTGGCCTGTGGCCCTCTTGGGATAACACCAGTATTGAAAATGTAAACCAGATGACAAAATGGTATGGGGAAGAGGTAAATGGTTCAGTTTTGCTTAATGCGAAGGGTGAAATGAGACCTCATACCGAGGATGCAGGTGCTTATCATAAGATGCTCCGCTTCCTGTTTGATGCGAACCAAAGAGGATTAATCGACCCTGATTCAGCGACACAGGATTGGAATATCATGCTTGAGAAGATGAAAGCAAAGAGAGTATATCTCTACTGGTATAACTGGTCCTTGGGCTTTTATAATACCGTGGAAAAAACCAGCAAGGGTGATGGATATATCTATGCACCTGTTGAGGATATGAATTTTTATCAGGTATCTGACAGCTATTTTGGAAGTGGCCGGGTATGGGGAATTGGCTCTCAGGTGGATGATGCTACGGCATTAAGAATTATGGAGTTCCTTGATTGGTATGCAAGCCCCGAGGGCGTAAACATGCAGAATACTTTGCTCAAGGATTTTACTTATGAAGTACAGGAAAATGGAACCTTTAAAACCATCAATGATACGGCAGTAGTAAACAATGATATAGTACCGGATGAATATGGCGGCGGACCCATCATTGATGGTATGAATCAGCTGAACCAATGGATTGTCGGTGCACTCAGTATCAATCCGGATACCGGAGAGAGCTATTCCAGAGTAGGCTGGAGCTCTGAAAAGGAAAAGGAAAAGACCACCCTTGAGAAGGAATGGAATGCTCATTATAATACCACCAATGCACTTGAATTAATGAAGTCGAAGAATCAGCTGGAAGTAGTTCCTAGTGTGAATCTGATTTTGGAAACCGATTCTACAGACATAGCGCTTGTTCGCAGCCAGTGCGGTAAATTAATCTGTGACTACTCCTGGCAAATGATTTACGCATCGGATGAGACAGCCTTTGAAAAGTATTGGACAGATTTAAAGGAAAAGCTGACCGGACTGGGCTGGGATAAACTGGTTGAGGCAGATCGGAGTAAATACCAACCTGTGGTAGAAGAGAGGGCAAAAGCCTTAAGTAAATAAACAAAAAGAATTCATTTTGGGAGCCGGTCTGAAATGGCATATGCCGGATCGGCTCCCTGCTTTGCTTTATAGATGGATTAGGCAGTTTACCGGTTGAAGGGGAACTGCATCAGGAGCAAGTTCGCTCCATTGAAACCATAGGGTATCGCAACAAGTTCGCGGACAGCGAAAGAATGGAGGATGTTATGGGGATACAAATAAATCAGGCACTGACAATGCATCCCGTATTTTTTGATCAGCTAAATAAAAAGCCTGAGTTGATCACACAGGGAGATAAAGTTTCAATTACTTATGTAGAGGATAGAGCGGGAGTGCGCCTGCTGGAGGACGGAGCAGTACAATTTGGCTTTCACGCCCCCGGAGCAGAGAAGGTTGAGGTGGCTGGCATCAGCGGAAGCCTGAGCAGGGAGCGTATTCAGCTTGAGAAAGAGAAGGATGGTTTTTTCTCTGCAACTGTAAGGGGATTAACACCTGGCTTTCATTATCATGACTGGTTTGTAGATGATGTGAAGGTGCGCAATCCACGGGGAGCCTTTTGCTATGGCTGTTTTGAGGCAATTAACTTCTTTGAGGTTCCGGAGCCGGGAAAGGATTTCTTTTATCTGAAGGAGGTGCCCCATGGCGATGTGTCACTTCGACTATATCCATCGCAGGTGAATGGGCATATGAAAAGCTGTTATGTCTATACGCCCCCGGAATATGAGAAGAATTCGAACCAGACTTACCCGGTGCTTTATGTCCAGCATGGTGTAGGTGAGAATGAAACCGGATGGATCTGGAGTGGAAAGCTGAATTTGATTATGGACAATCTGATTGCCGAGCAAAAATGCAAGCCAATGCTTGTAGTAATGTGCAGCGGGTATGCTTTTGAAGCAGGTTCTGATCCAGTCTTTTATCCGGGCGATTTTGACAAAGAGCTGGTATCGGATTGCATTCCCTTTATTGAGAAACAATACCGGGTGAAAAAGGGTAGGGGGAATCGTGCTATGGCAGGTCTATCCCTTGGATCTGCGCAGGCAACTCTGACGGTGTCAAGGCATACTGACCTGTTTGCTTATCTGGGCGTATTCTCCGGTCTGGCGGCTGATCCGCTGACGTCCATCCTGGAGCAGGATGAAGCTGGTATGAAGCTGGTATTTTTATCCTGTGGAGCTGGTGAGACCGGACTCTTAGAACCACAGGCTCAGTGGCGACAGCGAATAGAGGAGGCAGGAATTCCCTGCGTACACAGCAGCTATCCTGGATACCATGAGTGGCATGTATGGAGAGAAAGTCTGAGAGATTTTGTTCAGCTTCTATTTATGGAGGAGCAGTCTTTTGAAGAGGAACCTGAGTTTGCTCTGGAGGAAGTGCTGATATCCGAAGAGCAGCGGAAAGAACAGACCTGTGAGGAACAGGTTCTATTTTTTGATCCAGTGTATAAGCAGCTGCTGCATATGGTGGATGAAAAGGGGAATCTGGCCGGTCGATACAAGGATATTAGCAAAGGAGTGGAGGTACTTAGTCAGGGCACTGCCCGGTTCAGTTTTTATGCACCGAAGGCAAAACAGGTGGAGGTAGAGGTATATGGTGCCAACCGTTTCTTCCTGGAACCATCCTCTGAGTCCGAAGATTACTGGATCGGGACCTTATCCGGAATTACCCCGGGCTTTCACTATCATGATTATTATGTCAATGGCTGTCAGGTGGTAAATCCGTTGGCTCCCGTTGGTTATGGGTGCTTTCGGGCAATTAATTATTTCGAGATGCCGGAACCAGAGTTTCCCGAATATAAAATGAATAATGTACCTCATGGAGCCGTTCATCTAAACTATTATACGTCCTCAGTAACCGGGCGGGAAAAGCTGTGCTATGTCTATACTCCAGCGGAATATGATGATACTCAGGAGAAGCACTATCCAGTACTCTATCTGCAGCATGGAGGCGGAGAGAACGAAATCGGCTGGATCTGGCAGGGCAAGATTGCTAACATTGCAGATAATTTGCTGGCGCAGGGGAAAATGAAGCCGATGATTATTGTTATGAACTCGGGCTATGCCTTCCGTGCAGATGGCAGCAGTCACCCCGCCATGGGGTCTGTGTCGGAGGAGATTGTAAAGGACTGTATTCCCTTTATTGACAGTCGTTACCGGACGCAGGCAGACCGGGACGGCAGGGCAATGGCTGGTCTTTCCATGGGCGGAATACAGACGCAGCATGCAGTTTTTTGTTATCCTGAGTTTTTCTCCTGGGCAGGTATTTTCAGCGGCGGTCTCACGATAAAGGAGGACGATAACGATTACAGCGACATTTTATTCGATCAAGAGAAATTCACAGAGCGATTCAAGTTGTTGTTTGTCGCCTGCGGTACACTGGACGGTTTTTATGATAAAACGTTGAAAAACGTGGAGGAAGTTCAAAAGCATAATACGGAATTGGTATTCTTCCAGGAGGAAGGCTATCATGACTGGACCTTCTGGAGGCATTGTGCAAAAGAATTTCTTCCAAGGCTTTTTGTGTAGCTGCAAATTGCAAAGGAAACATAACATAGGTAATTGCGAAACAATATAGTTTTTGCGATGGTATACACAGCAGATACTATTCCATCGCTCCAACGCTACCTTCGGGCTTAGCTTCCGCTCCGGAACAGTATCTGCTGTGTATACCATATCTTCAGTTAATGTGCTTCGCAATTACCTAAAAGAAACATAACATAGGCAATTGCGAAACAATATAGTTTTTGAAATTGCATACCCAACATACACTATTTCTTCGCGGGGGCGCTTCCTTCGGGCTTAGCTTTCGCTTCGAAGCAGTATATGTTGCGTGGATACAATAACTTAAGTTTCTGAGTTTCGCAATTACCTAGAACATAACATCAGAAAAGGAGAAAATTATGTCTACTGTACAAGATCTTGACAGGCTAATGAAGGAATTCGTGGATGGCGGGCTGCCCGGCTGCGGCCTGAAGGTTTCAAGAAAAGGGGAAACACTGTATGAAGGGTACTTTGGATATGCGGATATTGAGGCGAAGAAGCCGGTAACAGAGCAAGCGGTATTCCGACAGGCCTCCCTCTCGAAGCTGCCGCTGTATACCGTTCTTATGATGCTGTACGAAAAGGGGAAGTTCTTACTCACAGATCCAATCTATGATTTTTTTCCGGAGTGGAAGGAGAGTAAGAAATTCATCAAAAACCCCAACGGATATCTGGAAATTGTTCCAACTAAGGGACCGGTGACGGTGCGGGATGTGCTTTCTATGAAATGCGGTCTCCCTTATTGTAATTTCCCTTCGGATACCAAGAATCCGACAATGAAGGCCATGGCCGAGTGTATGAAGCCCCTGTGGGACAAGGGACATTTTACCTTGCGGGAGCAGATTGCGGCAGTGTCCAAGGCGCCCCTTGCTTTTGAACCTGGAGAGCACTGGCTTTATGGTTTCTCCAGTGAGCTGGCCGCCGGAATTGTGGAAGCGGTATGCCAAAAGTCCATTGATGATGTATTTGAAGAGATGCTGTTTGAGCCTTTGGGAATGAAGGATACACGTTCCCATTTCTTTGGGAATATTCAGGAGAGAATGGTTAAGCTTTATCAGGTAATACCGGAGGGTGGGGTTAAGCCCGTAACGATTCCCTTTGATGATAAGCATCTGCCGGGAGAGGAGCATGAAAGCGGCTGGGCAAGACTTTTTGCAACTGTGGCAGATTATGACCGGATGATGCAGATGCTTGCCTGCGGAGGCGTTTATCAAGGGCAGAGGCTGATGGGAAGAAAAACCATTGATTTAATGCGCAGCAATGGTCTGAACGAGGTACACTTAAAGGATTTTAGCGATGATTATAACGGCGGCTACGGCTATGGTTATGGCGTCAGGACGCTGATTGATAAGGAACAGGGTAACCATAACGGCTCTCTCGGAGCCTTTGGCTGGACCGGTGGCTTTGGTACCTGGTGCGAAGCAGATCCTTCGGAGGAGGTGTCCATTGTTTATATGCATAACCTGGTTCCAAGCGAAGAGAGATACTATCACTTGCGCATACGTACTGCTGCCTATGGCTTAATTGATTAGGAACGGAGGAGGAACGACATGTCTGATTTTAAGGATCTGGATGCACTGTTAAAGAAATATGTGGAGGACGGTCTCCCCAGCTGCGCATGCGTCATTGCAAAAAAGGGTGAAATTCTATATGAAAATTATTTTGGCTGGGCAGACATTGAAAACAATAGGCCACTGACCCAAAACCATGTATTCCGGCAGGCCTCACTTACGAAGATTGCCATGTATACCACAGCGATGATGCTCTACGAGCAGGGAAAATTCCTAATGAGTGATCCTTTGTACGAATACTTTCCCGAGTGGCGCAACCAGACGAAGCTGGTGCGCAGCGAAAAGGGAGAAGTGGATATTGTACCGGTGGAGCATCCAATCACAATCAAAAATATACTGAACATGACCTGTGGACTTCCCTACGATATGATTATGGGAGATACACCGGTACAGCACCCGACGGCACAGGCTATGGCGGAAGCCGTGAAACCGCTGCGGGATAAGGGGTATTTTACCCTACGTGAGCAGATTGCGGCAGTTTCCAAGGTTCCGCTTGCCTTTGAACCGGGAGAGAGATGGCTTTACGGCTTTGCCAGCGAGCTGACTGCGGGTCTTTTGGAGGTGCTTTGCAATAAACCCGCGGAGCAGGTAATTAAGGAAATGCTATTTGAGCCTCTTGATATGGAAAGCTCCGCCAACTTCACCTTCGGGGATCTTGCTGATCGACTGGTTAACAATTACTATTTGAAACCCGGAAAACAGTTGGGGGAAAAGGAGGCGCTCTATCTTCCCTCCAAGGAGCACGATGCCAAATTTGTAGGACCCCTTGGCACGGTACCCGGTTTTTCGCGTGTGATCACAAACTGCCTGGATTATACGAAGCTGATGCAGATGCTGGCTAATGGAGGTATTCACAATGGCCGGCGTATTATGGGACGTAAAACCATTGATCTGTTCCGCACCAATACGCTTACAAAGACTATGATAAAGGAAGATTTTGATAACTCTTATCTGGCAGGCTATGGATATGGCTATGGAGTACGTACATTGATGAATCCTTATGCGGGGCAGCATAATGGTTCGGTGGGAGCCTTTGGCTGGACTGGCGGCTCCGGCACCTGGGCGGAGGCAGATCCTCATGAAGGAGTCTCCATTGTCTATATGCATAACCTTCAGCCTAATCTGGAGGAATACCATCATCTGCGTATGCGTGCCACTGCCTACGGCTGTCTTAGATAGAAGCTCAAGCTGCTCACCGTTCGTACACAAGCAGCTCACCTATTGTATGTCGTATGATACGACAGATTGCGAGGAAACCATGGAAAAGGATTATACGACACGATTACCTAGTGGTACTCATTTTGAGTCCTGGGAAAAGGAAATGGTATACACTACCGAGTATCATGTTAATACAAACCACCCAAAGGCCTCTGATGAGAATGAGGGAAGCATCGACCTTCCCTTTCAAACCATACAGGCGGCGGCTGCGATGGCAGAACCGGGGACACGAATTCTTATTCACGGTGGTGTTTACCGGGAATGTGTCCGCCCGGCCAGGGGAGGCAGCGGACCAGAGGGAATGATCTGCTACGAGGCCTTCGGAGACGGAGAGGCAGTCATTAAGGCCTCAGTGATAGCAACGCAATTTACCAGGAGTCAGGGCTGGAATGTGGTACGCTTTCACGATCCCAAGCCACTAGATGAAAATATGCAGATCTGGGAGACCCGCCTTGTTCCTGGGGATTTTCAGGGATATAACCCCTTTTGTGCGGTAAATATTTTGCATGACCGCCTTTATATTGAATATGATAAGACGGATATGACCACATATTTAAACCGGAGAGGTATGGTGTTCTGTGATGGAAAGCCACTCTATCAGGTTACACTTTATAATCAGATGGCAGATCTGCCCGGCTCTTACTGGGTAGAGGCAAACGGCCAGACGGTACACTTTCGATTGCCGGAGGACGCTGACCCTAGGGAGCATGTGATTGAGCTGACCTGTAGAGAGCAGTGCTTTGCTCCAGAGGTTCCGTTTTTGTCCTATATTAAAGTGAAAGGCCTAGTGTGCGCTCATGCAGCGACCGGAGCACCGGTTCCCCAAAGAGGTGCTATTTCCTGCTACCGCGGTCATCATTGGATTATTGAAGACTGTACGATTGACTGGTCCAATGGTGTGGGGATTGATGTGGGCAACGAATGCTGGCATCATACCTTTGACTTAAGCAGAACCCTTGGTTTTACCATTATTCGCGGATGTGAAATCTATGATGTGGGAGTCTGCGGAATTGCAGGAATGTTTGTTGGAAATCTGCTCATTGAGGATAATCTGATTCAGGGAACTGGATGGCAGAAGATGGAGCTTTCCTGGGAAGCGGGAGCCATTAAGGTGCATGGCACTACGGACAGCCTGATCCGAAGGAATATCTTTAAAAAGACCTTTCGTGCGGACCATCTTTGGATGGATGTGGCAAATGAAAACAACCGAATTACACAGAATTTATTCCTTGATGGGATTGAGCAGCGGGAGGCCATCTTTGTGGAATGCAGCAGGGATGGGGTAAACCTGATTGACAATAATATCTTCTGGAACATTGAGGGCAGATTTAACGAAGCAGATTTACCGGAGGAAGCAGGCTCTACGGGCTGGTACAAGATGGAGGATCCGGGGATTGTGAATGGATATGCAGTGTATGGGGAAGGAACAGATCGACTGCATATTGCCAATAATCTCATTGGGAAGTGCAGGAGCGCCGCCTATTTTGCCAAGCCCGTATCCTTCCGGTTCATGGGAAGAGGGGGCACTTCCAGGGATGCCAATATTATTAATAATATAATCTATGACTGTCGGGAAGCGGCGTTGAAGCTGCCGACGCGGGATAATACCGTGCAGGGAAATCTATACGTTAATCCCGCAGCAGGAGGGCTTCGTATATTGTATCCGGCTCCGCCCGTCTGTCTGGATTTAGCAGCTTGGCAGGAATTTTATGATTTTGACCGGAACGGTCAGGAAGGCTGGTTTCATATTGAGGTAGATACGGAGAATTACACCATTGAATTTAAACGGGGTAATCAGGTTCCGTTCTTCCCATCCCGTAAGGCCGCGGCGCAGCAAAGGCTGATGGAGCCTTCTCAGGTTGTTGAGGTAGAAGGGGATCCGGCGGTTCCTACCGATTTTTACGGGGAATGGCTGGAAACAGAGTATCGTTTGCCAGGACCCTTTCAGGAACTGAGGGAAAATTATAAATATCAGATTGATCCCCGAAAGAAAAAGGCGGCGAAGTAATTCGATAAAGAAGTATTGTGGATTCCCGAAAGGAATGTGATAAGTTTTATATGAAAAAGAAAGATTCCGGTAGCCTTGTTCTAAGGAGACTAACCGGAATCTTCCTTTTTCAGCAAATAGCCTCCTACCTTCAGAGCTCAGGCTCCGGTTATCATTCTGCCAATAGCATTAATATATATAAAAGTCTATTGGATGAAGCGATATAATAGCCTAGGAGCTTTTATCATTATGTTAATATAAAATTAAAGTATTCATATAAATCAGCTTTTCGAGCCGTTTCACTTAGAAGTTTCAGTGGATTATTTTGGACATCTATGTTAATATAACAATATTAAGTACATAAGGTAAATTATACCAAATATTCATGGCAATACATGTAATGTTATCTATTTCCAAGGGACTTATAGCCTAGTGTTTACAATTAATTCATAATATGTTCATATGTAAGATGTATAATAAATCTTACGCATTAATGAAAAATATAGTGATTATCCCAGTTCCATAAGGAGAAAGTAAATGTCTGAGATTGATAAAGACAATAAAAACTTCGAATTTATCAAAGAACAAGTAATTGAAAACAAGCGAAGGAAATGGAAAAAGCGCCTGTTTCCTCTTGTTATGACAGGATTCCTGGCAATTCTCTTTGGAGTGATTGCCGCAGCTACTTTTGTATTGGCGGCACCTAAATTATATAAATTCTTAAACGGAGACTTAGAAACTAAAACTCCGGTAGATTTTCCTACCATATCTCCGGAAGCTGAACCGGAGAATACGGCAAATGGTACAACCGGGAAGGAGAATGAGATTAACCCTACTCCTACGAAGCCGCCGGCAGAATCCTCACAGACGGTAACCAACACAGTAATACAAAAACTCGATGTGAGTGTGGAAGATTACGTGGCAATGTATGATAAAATCAATGATATGGTAAAGAAGGTTGATAAATCGATCGTTACCATTACAAGTACATTTCCTGTTGAGGATTGGTTTGGAGCTTCGGAAAAAACAGTGGAAACAACTGGTGTTATCGTTGCGAGTAATACATCAGATTATTTAATATTGGTTAGCCTTGACAGGGTGAAGGGTGCAGACAGCATTCGTGTTAAGTTGTCTGAAACAAGCTATGTGAATGTGGTACTTCAGGATTATGAAAAAGATTTAAATATCGGATTGCTTGCCCTTAAGATACTGGACATACCTGATCTGTATGTAGGCGGATTAAAGGTAGCGGATCTTGGAGAATCCTACGGAGTGTCTGTTGGTAATCCGGTGCTTGCAATTGGCAATCCCAATGGTCACATTAACTCTATGGATGTAGGAATTGTAACCAGTAAGGGAAGCTGCGCCTGCATTACGGATAATCGTTTAGAGCTGTTTAACACCAATATGGAAAGCAATGACAATAGTGATGGTATCGTTCTTAATTTTGACGGGGAGATCGTAGGATTAATCACGAGAACCTTAAAAGAGGATTTGAATAAGGATCTAAGTACGGTGATCGGCATCAGCAAAATCAAGCCAATCATTATTCAGATGGGAATTCAAGAATCAAGAATCTATTTTGGTGTGAAAGCAGACGATATGTCAGAGGATGCCAGAAAGCAGAAGGAACTGACTTATGGTATCTATATTAATGAAGTCCTGGCGGATTCGCCCGCCTTTAAGGCAGGCCTTCGGGATGGGGATATTCTGCTTAGTATTGATGAACAAACAATACTGAATACCAATAATTTTTATAATATCATATCCTCCTATAAGCCGGGGGACAAGATAAAGGTAAGCATGAAGCGCACCTCAGGAAATACGGAAAAAGAGATGGAAGTTGAGGTTGTGCTAGCAGAAAAAATTCAGTGAGCTTAGAGCGTGTCAGGTGACTTATTGTACCGCGCTGAATTCCCTACTTCAGACTCATCCAAGTTAAGTATGGAAATAATAGCTTAAATACGAAGAAGTAAATGTTGTAAATCGAAGAAGAGAGGCAGAAGAAAACCAGCTGAATGATTCGATTTACAGCATTTTTTTACTTTTTTACCAGGTTAATTAGGGAGGTTTATCAATCTTATTATAATTTGTTCTTTATCTATCGTTCCGTGTAGGTTATAATAAGGTTGCTTAAAAAGAAAAATCATAACATGAAATTTCATGCAGTGCTTTCAAGCTGCTGCATTCACAATAGGCTATTAATATTGTAAGGCATAGGGATAAGTATGAAAGAATTTTACTTTCAAACTATTTATTAAGGCCTATTAGCAAAGCGAATATATTCGCTTTTTGAATAGGTCATCAAAAAGTGAAAGGCATAGGGATTAGAATGAGATTTATACAGGAATTAAGGGAAAATGATTTTATAAAAAATGAGATATATTTATGCAAGTCCAAGCAGGTGCTGACAGGAAAGAGCGGAAAAAGCTATGTTTCCTTAATGCTTCAGGACAAAACCGGAATGATTGATGCGAAGATATGGGACTTTAATGCTGAGATTGAGCAATATGAATCTATGGACTTTGTACATATCGATGCCCGTGTGACCAGCTTTCAGGATGCGCTGCAGCTGAATGTCAGCAGGATATACAAAGCCAGAGAAGGGGAATACTATCCAGAGGATTATTTCCCGGTAACCACGAAGAATGTGGATGGGATGTACAAAGAGGTGAAGGAATATATTGAATCCATTAAGGAACCGAATCTAAGAGCTTTGGCAGAGGACTTCTTTTTACATGATACCGACTTTGTAAAGAGCTTTCGTTATCATTCCGCTGCAAAGTCAGTTCACCACAGCTTTGTAGGAGGATTACTGGAGCATACCTTAAGTGTGGTTAAGCTATGTGATTTTTTCTCCAAGAATTATCCAATGTTAAACAGGGATATATTGATCACGGCGGCATTATTTCATGATATCGGTAAAATGCAGGAGCTGTCCACTTTTCCGGAAAATGATTATACGGATGACGGTCAGTTATTAGGACATATATTCATTGGTGCCAATATCGTAAGCAATTACATTAAGAAGGCAAATAAGTTTCCGGCTAAGCTTGCCAAGGAGTTAATCCACTGCATTCTGGCACACCACGGTGAGCTGGAATACGGTTCCCCGAAGAAGCCGGCGACCGCAGAAGCCCTGGCGCTGCATTTTGCTGATAATCTGGATGCGAAGATGCAGACAATGACTGAAATATTCGCCTCAGCCGATAAGAAGCTGGAATGGGTGGGTTACCAGAAGTTATTCGAATCAAATATTATGCGCAGCACAAAAATGAAGGAATAAAGGAACGATATGCAGACAAGATTGAAGAAAAACGATCAGGTTGAAATGAGAATAGAGGATATTGGTTCCGAAGGAGAAGGAATTGGCAAGTATGAGGGATATACCCTGTTTGTCAAGGATACCGTGATGGGTGACCGGGCGCTTGTCCAGGTGACAAAGACGGGAAAGAGCTATGGCTATGCCAGGCTGGTTAAGCTCCTGGAGCCATCGAATTTCCGTATAGAACCAAGATGCCCCATAGCTGCAAAATGCGGTGGCTGTCAGCTGATGCATGTGGATTATCGAAAGCAGCTGGAGTATAAGGAGAATAAGGTTCGTAACTGCCTGACTAGAATCGGCGGTTTTACGGATATTCCCATGGAACCTATTTGTGGCATGGAGGAGCCTTATTACTATCGCAATAAATCCCAGTATCCCGTGGGGAGAAATAAGGATGGAAGTGTTGCGATCGGTTTTTACGCCGGTCGAACCCATTCAATTATTGATACAAAGCATTGTTATATTGGAGCTAAGGTTAATGAAGAAATTCTGGCTTTCCTGCGTGCTTTTATTGAGGAGAAGCAGATAGAACCATACGCGGAAGAGGGACACACAGGTCTGTTGCGGCATATCTTGATTCGTATGGGCTTTTCCAGTGGGGAGATTATGGTCTGTCTGGTCATTAATGGAACTAAGGTGCCGTATCAGGAGGAGCTCATCGAAGGTTTGAGAAAGATTCCAGGAATGAAGAGTATCTGCCTGAATGTCAACAAAGAAAAGACCAATGTGATACTTGGGAACAAGATCATTCCACTCTGGGGCGAGCTATATATTACGGACTCCATTGGGGAAGTGAATTATCAAATATCACCGTTGTCCTTCTATCAGGTGAATCCGGTTCAGACGAAGAAATTATATGAGCTGGCGCTGGAATATGCCGGGTTAAACGGGGATGAGGTAGTATGGGATCTGTATTGCGGGATTGGAACCATCTCGCTCTTTCTAGCGCAAAAGGCGAAGCAGGTCTATGGAGTTGAGATTATTCCTCAGGCCATTGAGGATGCGAAGAAGAATGCCCGGTTAAACGGTATTACAAATGCGGAGTTCTTTGTCGGCGCTGCTGAGGAGGTACTTCCGAAGAAATATAAGGAAGAGAATATTAAGGCTGATGTCATCGTAGTAGATCCGCCCAGGAAGGGCTGTGACCAGAGTTTGTTAGATACAATTCTGGCTATGGCACCGGAGAAGGTGGTATATGTATCCTGTGATCCGGCTACACTGGCAAGGGATTTGAAGTATCTTTGTGAGAGAGGGTTTGAATTGACCAGGGCTCGGGCGGTAGATCAGTTTAGCCACTCTACCCATGTGGAGACGGTAGTATTATTAACTCGAAAAAATAATGAAGATTAAAATATAGAAATTTAGTTAGACATAAAATAATTGTATGAGCTAAAGCCTTGAATTTATAGTATTTCAAGGCTTTAGCTATGCAAGTTATAAAGAGTTTAAAGACGAATAGTATGTGATTATGGGATTAAACATCGATTTATTTTTAAGAAACCTAGTTTTTATTATCTTCTACATATGATAAATTTTCTTTTCTTCTGAACACTACTCCATTTTGGAGTTTCTTCAAGGTGCTGAATGCCAATTTTAAAGAGACGATGGCAATAAGGCTAGAGATGAGGTCAGACAGAGCACCTGCTCCCCATACACCATTTAATCCTAAGAAATTAGGTAAAATAAGCAGTAGAGGTATTAATAAAAGTACTTGTCTTAAAAGGCCTAAAAATGTTGCCTTCTTAGCTTCACCAATAGCTTGAAAGTAGCTTGCTCCTACTATTTGAGCACTTATAAGAGGAAGCATTAGTAAAAATAGACGCATTCCAGTACTTGCCTTTGAAATAAGCTCTGGTTCACTAGTAAAGATACTTGAAAGCATTACAGGAAAAGCTTGCACAAGTATAAATGTTATTGTACAGATTGATGAAACAGCAACCAGTTCGAGTTTTAATACCTGTTTAACTCTGTCAAAGCGTTTGGCACCAAAATTAAAGCCTATAATCGGTGCAGCACCTTGTGTAACGCCCATAGCAGACATGAGAAATAGAACCATCACAGAGTTGATTATGGTCATCGCCCCTATAGCAACATCGCCGCCGTATGTTTTAAGTGCGTTGTTGGATATGATGCTGACGATAACGGAAGATAACTGCATTGCGAATGCAGCAAATCCAATGCTGAGTATCGACTTTATAGTCACTAAGTGGGGCTTTAATTTATCCATTTCAATTTTTATTTGACTCTTTTCACTGAGGAAATGTTGCATAACCATGATGGACGTTACAAGTTGTGCGATAATTGTTGCCCAAGCAGCACCGGAAATACCCATATCAAGAGTGAAAATGAGAATTGGATCCAAAATAGTATTAATGAGTGTTCCGACAAGTACAATAACCATAGATTTAGCAGGATGACCAGCAGCTCTTATCACATTTACTAGTCCTGTTCCAATGCCTTGGAATACCGAACCATAGAGAATGACTGTCATATAATCCAATGCATAAGGCATAGTTGCTTCACTGGCACCAAATGCTTTCAGTATAGAAGTCTTAAAAATTAATCCTAAAAGTGTCATTAAAAGCATTAAACCAATAAGCAATGTTATGGCATTACCAAGTAACCCTTTGGCTTCATCCTTATTATTTTCCCCTAACTTAATAGAAATGAGTGCTGAAGCTCCTATTCCAACCAACGAGCTTACGGCGGATAGCATCATCATAAACGGTAAACTCAATCCGATTCCAGTCATAGCGAGACCACCAATCTTGCCAACAAATATTCGGTCAACCAAATTATATAAGGAATTTATAATCATACCAGCAATAGCGGGAAGTGAAAATTTGAGTAAAAGTCTACCGACTGGCATGGTAACGAGTGTATCTTTATTTGCTTCCATAATTCTTCTCCTTTTTGACTGCTAAAACAGTATATATGGCATCATTAATTTTAGTATTCTTCACAATTTCAAAGCCAGTTAATGACAATGCTTTCTCGAGTTCCACTGAGCCAATACGAATTGACATTGGTGGACCTTCTATGATCAAGTCGTCCTTTTCATACTCTAAACATAATAAGTACCCTCCTGTTTTTAGTACCTCAAAAATATTAGAGAGTGCTTTTGTAAGTGAACTTACTTCGTGGAGTATTAAGGATGCCATAGCAAAATCAATACTGTTAAGCTGAATGCTTATGTTTTCAATATAATCTTGAATCAGTTCAATATTAGTAAGTCCTTTTTCCTTAGCCTTTTCTTCTATGACGCTGAGCATACGTCTGTCAGGATCCATTGCGTACACTTTGCCAGATGTGCTTTCTGCCATAGGAATTGTAAAAAAGCCTGTGCCTGCACCGACATCGAGCAAGGAATGATTTTTTTGAAGTGGCATTTGCTTAATAAGCGTTTCAGGTGGTATGAGATGCTCCCTTTGCCTGTTATCTAAAAAGGCAATTTTGTTTAAAAACTTTTGATCCGGTTCGTTGTAATGATGCATGTGATTCATAATATATCCTCCTATAATATATAATGCAGACTGTGAATATCTATAATTATGGCAAAAAATGAGCAGTTGCTACTGCCTATATTTCTAACTCATTTTTTACACAATGTCATAAATATGTTTTTCTTTAAGATGATTGACCATTTTCTCTTCGGCATCTCTCATAACCTTTTCTATGTGACAAGCGCGATTCTCATCCATTTCACAAGTGAAAAGAGCTCCACTGCCTTCTATGGCTTGGATGACGTCATAAAAGCTTATTTCAGTCTTAGATTTCCTAAGACTATAACCTCCATTTACTCCAGGTGTAGACTGAATAAGGTCAGCTTTGACCAATTGAGTTAGTATCTTGGACAGGTAGGTAGGTGATATATCCATGTGACTAGCTAAAGGCTGAAGACTTAAATTGTCTTTGCCTTCTTGCTTAACGAAATAGGCCATGATATGCAAAGCATAATTTGTTGCTTTCGTATACTTCATAGTAGCTTCTCCTTGAAGATAATATAGACTTTATTTATCTATAATTATACGTGATAGATTTTCCTGCGTCAATAACAATATTTTCAGCGTTAATGAATTTTCTGTTTAACAGTAGAAGTCCCCAGGGAATCACTGGATCCTAACGGCTTTTTTTGTCTACAATTTAAAGATTACCTGATGAAAACCGTCGAATGGAATTGGGAGTATCACGGTGCACAACCCGGTTCTGAGGTTGATAAGGCTTATAAGTCATTCTTGAAATGCGTGTGTATGCCCTTATAGTATGATAACGACGAAACGAAAAATCCGCATATACAAAAGTAAGGGAATGGAACTCTTGAAGAAAGTGCATCATTTAGACAAAAAATAAAGAATGGGAAGCTATAAATGTAAAAAAACAATTGTATTTTACAAATATAATATACAAATTGTACAAAAAACAGAGAGGCATTCATTTAAGTAGTGAATTCGACCCTGTTTTTTATTTTTATAATTATGAAAAATATACAAAACCTTCCTCCCGCTACAATGATTTGTTTAGAATTTGTTGATAGGCAGCTGGTACAATAAAACCTGGAATATTGTCGAACAGTATCATAATTGAGACCCGATGCATATGTTCTGGACAATTTTAACAAATACAGGAGGATATCATATGAAAAGAAGAGTTTTTTTCCGGCGTCTGCTGGCCATGGCTTTATCGGCAGCTATGGTGCTGGGAGGCACGCCTGTCGCAGCCGCGGGTGTCCAATACTCCGTTATGAGTGGGGAAATTACAGCATTTGAACCACTTGCGGAAGACGTAGTAAATCAAACTGTTTCCTTGGGAACATCCATTGATGAGCTGAATTTACCAAATACTCTAAAGGTAACTGTTACGGGATCGTCGATTGTGCTTGACGTAAGCCGGAAAGCTAATGATTTGGAAAGCGGTTCACGGGAAGAAACAGAAGCAGATAAATCGGTGATTGTGGCCGATACCAGTGGCGGAGATATCGAAACAGGTAGCAATGCACAAGAGCCGAAGGAATCAGAGAAGTTGGAAAAATCAGAAGAATCCCAGGATACGCCTGAAAAGTTCGAGGCGACTGTAGCAGTCTCCGGCTGGGAATCAACCACGAATTATGACATGGATGAGGCGGATATTTACACCTTTTCTCCGGTGCTGGAGCTGCCGGAAGGACTGACACTGGGGGAAGGTGTGAAGACGCCCTCCATCACGGTGACAGTAACAAACAACACGGTCACTGGTTCGCCGATACCTGTGGTGGGGAGAGCTCCTGTGGCAAGTATGGCCAGCGGAACAGGCTGGAGTCTGAATAGCAACGGTGTTCTGACTATTTCTTCCAACGCTGGCATGACTGACTGGGCGGCGAATGGGCGAAATGCCAATGTAAAGAGCGTAGTCAGTGCAGTAATCGCAGACGGCGTGACGAATATAAGCACTATGGCCTTTTACGGAGGTAGTCAGCTTACCTCAATTACCATACCTGATAGCGTTGCGAGTATTGGCCACGATGTATTTTACCAATGCACAAAGCTTACTTCTGTCACGATTCCGGAGGGTGTGACGGCCATTGACTCCAACACATTTTACCAATGCACAAGTCTTACCTCCGTCACGATTCCGGAGGGTGTGACAAGCATTGGAATGCAAGCCTTTGCTCTCTGTAAGGCACTGGTCTCAATTGGGATTCCTAACAGTGTAACAAGTATTGGCTATGGCGCATTTAATACAACAGGACTTGCCACAGTCGACATTCCGGAAGGTGTAACGACTATTGGACAAGCGGCATTTGCCAACTGTACAGGGCTTACCACAGTGGCGATACCTGCTGGGGTTACAAGTTTTGGAAGGTACGCACTGGCTAATTGTACAAGTCTTAAAACTGTGACTTTTGAGGGGGCCCCACCCACAGTTGGGGATAACATTTTTACCGGGTGTAGTAGCTTAACTGCTATCTATGTTCCATCTGAGTACGTAGAAAAATACAAAACGGCAACAAATCTTACAGTGTATGCAGATTTAATTACTGCAGGGACATCAGGGATTGAAAGCGAACAATTTGACTTGCCTGTAGGTGAAACCTACTATTTCGACCTGTCCAATGAGGCGGGTAATGTAGGCAAGGCCAATACTGAACTGCCGGATACAAGCCTGCATTATGTGCCCTTTACCTATGCAGGCACAGTGAATGCCTATAGTCTTGACGCGGCACAGGCTACTACAGAGGAGTATGCGACTACGAACACATCCCACCGCAGCCTATTTGTGGCGAACTATAATTTGGGATATTCGAGTTCATGGGACATTTTGGACAGCAATGGCCTGATTTTTGGAAAAGCCTTTGGTTCAGACTACAAGCTTCGCTCGCTTAGTGTGGGTAGCAGCATGGTGAATGGTCAGGGTTCTCCGGCCAGCAACGAGTGGGATGCCATACTGGATAAAAATGAAGATTATATCAAGAACTGGCAATACGTGTTATCTTGGGGGCAGGATACCATGGAAGGCGAATCAAATATTCGTACTGTACGGGCATACTATAGCGTGCGCGATTGGGATGGCAATTATAGTAACAACAACGCTGGCTTTCGGCCCGCCCTTGAGGTACTGAGTTCTGACGAACGGGACTCTGACGAACTAAAAGCAGTCACACTGGATTTGAATGGTGGATATCTTGGTGGCTCTGCAGATGACATTACAATTGTCAGTGCGGATGATACCTACACAGCACCCGGCAGCACAGGGCTGACCCGCCCGAGCAGCAACACCGGCAGCTATTTCAGCTGGAACACGGCAGAGGATGGCAGCGGCACGGCCTATGCCCCAGAAGCAGAAGTTCCCAATACCGTTACGACGTTGTATGCGCAGTGGATAGAGCAGGTAACGAACTACACTATTACGCTGAATGCCAATGGAGGCAGTGTCACACCGACTACGGTGGAAACCATGGAGGGAACACTTGCCGATCTGCCAACACCGACCCGTAGCGGATATACCTTTGATGGCTGGTTTACGGCAGCAGAAGGAGGTAATGAGGTAACCGACAGTACAGAATTTACTGCCAATGCAACAATTTATGCGCATTGGACGGTAGTGGTAACGAATTACACCATTACGCTGAATGCCAACGGAGGCAGTGTCACACCGACTACGGTGAAAACCATGGAAGGAACACTTGCTGATCTGCCAACGCCGACCCGTAGCGGATATACCTTTGATGGTTGGTTTACGGCAGCAGAAGGAGGCAATGAGGTAACCGACACTACAGAGTTTACTGCTAATGCAACAATTTATGCCCATTGGACGGTAGTGGTAACGAACTACACCATTACATTGAATGCCAACGGAGGCAGTGTTGCACTGACTACGATGGAAACCAGAGAAGGAACACTTGCCGATCTGCCAACACCTACTCGGGATGGTTATACCTTTAATGGCTGGTTTACGGCAGCAGAAGGAGGTAATGAGGTAACCGACAATACAGAATTTACTGCTAATGCAACAATTTATGCCCATTGGACATTAGTGGTAACGAATTACACCATTACACTGAATGCCAACGGAGGAAGTGTCACACTGACTACAATGGAAACTAGAGAAGGAACACTTGCCGATCTGCCAACACCAACCCGGAGCGGATATACCTTTGCTGGCTGGTTTACGGCAGCAGAAGGGGGCAATGAGGTAACCGACACTACTGAATTTGCTGCCGATGCAACAATTTATGCCCATTGGACAGTTAATAGCGGAGGCAGTGGTGGCTCCAGTGGCAGTAGCGGAGGTTCTGATAACGGTAACAGCAACGGCGGTAATAGTTCGTCTGGTTCCAGACCTGAGGTGCCTGCTACCGGCTCTACAGAAAACAAAGCTACCGTTGACAGTAAGGGGAATGCCAGTGTCAGCATCACTGACAAAAACATCATGGATGCTATCGCAGACGCAAAGTCCGCTGCAGTCAAAAACGGAAAAAGTGCAGGAGAAATTACCTTATCCATTAATATTCCGACTGGGGGTCAGACTGCGAACGCAATTATCGTGAATCTGCCAAAAACCGCCCAGCAGCAGGTAATCAGCAATAAAATTGCCGAAGTGGAATTGAATATCGAGCACCCGGACATCTTGATGGTTCTGAACAATGAGGCAATTACTGAAATCAATCGTCAGGCAAATGCCGATGTACAGCTGACCGCAGCAAAAACAGACAGCGGGAAGCTTGGCGCAGCAGCAAAGAAAGCTATTGAAAGCCGTCCTGCCTATGATTTCAAGGCTATTTACCAAGAAGGAAAAGGCAACGTATCTGTTTTTGGAAAAGGCTCTATATTTGTGAGTATTCCCTATACACCGGCCAATAATGAAAAAATTGAATATCTGCATGTGGTGTATGTGGATTCCAATGGCTCGGTAAGCCGTGTTCCGGGTTCTGCATACGATGTCAATACACAGAGCCTGATCTTTACAACAAACCATTTTTCTGTATATGGTGTCAGCTATACTGATCCAACTGCACAGATGACGGATGTTTCCTCTCATTGGGCAAAGGATTCCATTTATCATGTGGTGGGACGCGGATTGCTGGAGGGAACCTCAGCAACCAAGTTCTCTCCTGATGCGGACATGACCAGAGGAATGCTGGTAATGGCTCTCGGCAGACTGGCAAATGTGGATACCAAAGCGTATACCACAAACAGCTTCAAGGATGTAAAGGCTGACAGCGCCTTTCGCCCTTACATTGAATGGGCTTATAAAAACGGCATCATTCAGGGTACAGGAAACGGTAAATTTGAACCCGCCCGTGCCATCACCCGTGAGAAAATAGCAGTGATTTTCGCTAATTACGCAAAAGCAACCGGCTACACCCTGCCTGTCACCCGTAAGGTCACAACCTATACGGATGCGTCCAGCATCGGAAGTACCTACAAGACGGCAGTCACAGCTCTGCAGCAGGCGGGCATTATGATGGGCGGCAGCGGCAAAAAGTTTAATCCAAAATCCAACGCGACCCGCGCTGAGGTTTCCACTATGCTCCATCGCTATATCAAACTGACCATCAACCCTGATACCGCGCAGGGCTGGGCAATTAATGATGCCGGACAGTATTTGTACTACAAGGACAGCAAGAGCCTTATCAGTACGCAGACCATCGGCAACGTGAAGTATTTCTTTCATACCAATGGTACGCTGAAGACCGGCTGGGTCAAGGACGGCGACAATTGGCGTTTCTACTCTGGCAATACCATGCTGGTAGGCTTTTGGGATTTGGGCGCCAACGGCAGCAACAAGACCTATTACTTCGCCAAGGATGGCATCATGATTGCAGGAAAATGGCTGGAGATTAACACAAAATGGTATTATTTCAATGCTGACGGCTCTCTTGCCAAGAGCACCAAAATCGACGGACATGAGGTCGATGCAAACGGAGTGAGAAAAGACTAAGAATGATTCAGGAAGAAACGCCTAACGCTGCTGCGTTCGGCTCCAGTTTTATGCGGTACAGGACGCTAAGCTGAGGACGTAAGGTGCTGTAGGCATTAGGATAATCTGGATGCAAAAAAAGTGCGGGGTCTGCCCTCTTAACAAGAGGGTGGGCCTTGCTCACTTTCATAAATTTTGACGGAATAAATATGGACATCTGAATACCGGCTTTGGTCATATGAATCAGGCAGGGATGCAGAAACTGCTGAATTATGAAAAGAAAATCTATCAGCGTGTTTATGTGTTCCCCGACGCAGTTATTTTGAAAAACAGCAAAAAACTTTCCAATAATATCATTTTGACATCAAATACACTCTCAAGTAATTACCTATGCAATTTAATATAACATGCAAAATATGTGTATCAATATTTGTATAGGTTCCCTTATAAACAATGGATAGGTCGCAATTTTGCTCTATGCAATTAACCTTTATATTTCCAATAAAGGCAGTTTTGGCACCCTTCAGCTTTGCTTCTCGCATCACACTTTCGTTATGATTATCTTGCTGGCGATTATATTGCAAGCAGATAACAAGGGAATCTGATCCGGTGCGACTCACTTCAGAAACTTGATAATTAGGGTCTAAAAAAGCACTTGTTCTTTTGCCCATGAATATTAATTCCCTTTGCAGACGCCATACCTCTGAGGTAAGCTGAATTCCGACAAATATAATCTCTTTACTGTCCTTTATCATGGAGACTAAAGCTTCGAGGCTTCCCTGATTCAATTCTTCCATTGTCTCTGTTATTCGATCGCATAATATTTTTCCATACTCAATTGGGGAAACAATTCTTTCATTTGTCATAGGAAGATACTTCCCGTCATAATGATAATTTTCCTCAGACAGTGACATGCAGTTACGGAATTCTGAAAAACTATTGTAATATATTTGTTTTATAAATCGATTTAATGTTGAAACTGAAATATGCAAATGATCTGCGCAAGCTTGCAGATTTGTCATATCAAGCTTATTATAATTTTCTAAAATAGCTTTGGAAATCTCAAAATAAATATCCCCTTGATCATAGGTATTATAACAACTTATCAAAGCTCCTAATTCAAGCATAGCCTTTTATCTCCTTAAGGAATAAACAAAAATTAATGTCAAAACACATTACATAAAAATCCTAGATAGGAAATTAATCTTTAGTGATTCCTAAAAACAGCTTTCCAAAAACAGCGTTCCCCAAAAGGACCTTCGTAAAAATAGGATTTCTATAAAACACTTTGACATCCGTTAATATAATAACATAAAGACTGGGAACCAAACAAGCCTAGCATGTTTGTTCCCAGCGTTTATTAGCGTTTATTAAGTATAGTTACTTTCCGTTTACATAACTTGCAGCATTTGTTCCTGCCAGTCTGCCTGAGGTATATGCAAAGCCTAAGGTTGCACCTTCAAAGTCTACGTATGCCTTGCCATACATTCCGCCAGCATCGGCACCTGCTGCATAGAGTCCATTGATTGGCATTCCTGTTGTATCAACGACCTCTATATTTTCATTGATACGAATTCCACCTAAGGTTCCTAAGTTTCTCGCTACGAATTTAATCGCATAATAGGGAGCTTTGTCTACGGATATTAATCTTGATGGATCTGAGAAAAATAATTCATCTTTTCCATTCTTTATTGCACTGTTATATTGATTTACGGAAGCTAGAAATGTTTTTTCGTCAACACCCATCGCTTTCGCAAGGCCCTCTATGGTATCTGCTTTAAATACAATGCCGGTTCCGACTGCTTTATCCAAAAGAGGCGCAAAATCCATAGGAGTATGCTCTTCCTCCGATAGCTTAGCAGTATCGTTTGGCTCATTAAACTCCATAAAGTATTGAGGATTGTCCTTCCACTTACCGAATTGTTCTTCGATAGAAGCGGTACCTTTTGCTTTCACCTTGTCCAGCATGCGGGAATCAAGAATGACATATTCTGTTTGTTGCGGCTGCATACTGATTTCTGCTCCATGTATGGAGTATAAGGTGGCGTTTATTTCATTTGAGAAACGTTTCCCTAAGGTATTTACCCTTAAATTAGGGAATTTGGTAAAGGTAGTCAATATAAACGGATCAGCACCGATTGCATCTGCAAGCTTCGCATACTCCTCATCCGTGAATTTCTCCCAGAAGTATTGGGCTACACCCATACCGCATTGATCAGCACCGGCATCCCATGCCATCTTAATTCCATCGCCAGTGTTATGGCCGATTTCACCTTTGGTATAAGTAGCTCCAATATATTCTTTTAACATATCATCGTTTCCGCCAAAGCCGCCTGTCGCAATGATGACTGCCTTAGCATTCACCTTTAAGGTTGAACCGTCTGACTTTGTTGCAATAACTCCGGTAATATTTCCTTCGGAGTCTTTCAATAATTCCTTTGCCGGTGTACTGAATCTGACTTCCCCGCCTTTCGACTTATAGGTGTCGATCAGCTTTGTGATAGCAACAGTTCCACCTTCGTTATATCCATGCAAGGTGGCTGGCTTTCCGATATGCTCATATCCGCCGCCGGTACCTGCATCTACAAGATTTAACTGGCAGCCGTTTTCTACTAACCAATCCACTGTAGCGCCGGCTTCATCTATTATTTTACGAACCAATAAGGAATTCATAAAACCGTCTGAGGATTTCATGTATTCATCATATAGCCACTCTTTGCTGACAGTAGCATTCTTTTCTTTTTGCTGCTTGGAATCAGCAGCAAACATACCTCCGGCAAGTGTGGAGGCTCCCATAGGGGTTGCTGTTTTTTCAAGAAGTATAACCTTTGCGCCGTTTTCAACCGCCGCCAAGGCAGCAGATGTTCCTGCTCCTCCGGCACCAATGACAACGATATCTGTACTTACTTCTTCTTCTGCCTTTGTTGCTTCTGTTTTTGCTTCCTTTAACTTTTCAACTGGGCCGCCGGCTTGTACAATACAATCCTCTACCGCCTTTAATATAGCATCGCTCATCAGGGTAGCACCTGCAACAACATCAACACCAATGCTTTGCTCCTCAATGATTTTTGCAGGCAATTGCTCTATTGCAGGCCCAGCGATACTTTCTGTTTCTGAATGACTTACGATCTTAATATTTTTGATTTCACTCTCGGCAAATTCCACTTCTACTGTAACAGGGCCATGCTTTCCTGACGCTGTCCCAGTATAAACACCCGGCTTAAATGTAACATCTGATTGAGCAGATTGACTGGGTTGAGCGGTTTCACCGGACTGACCAGATTGACTGGTTTGACTGGTCTTATTGGAACAACCGACAGCCGATAAAAGAAGTGCCAATACAATGGATATTGAAATAAACCTTTTAAAACTTTTTTTCATAATCTTAACTCCTTCACCTTTTTTGTACCTTGTACAGTATAGCATGATAAATTATTAACGAGGATTCAGAATCAGACTTATTTTTTCTCTTTTAGATAAGATGTAATTTACGAAATAATAGACTAGCTTTTCAGAAAACAAAGTTGCTTTATACTGAAAAGCTAGGACTTGCTTCTCAGCTCCTTAAAATTAGTATCATCTTCTTATATAATGCCTTGATGATTGGATGACACAATTAACAAATGGCATCTGCTGGATCTTTTGTACTTGTTGAGGTAGACATATTATATTATACTTAACATACTGTGACACTGGTTCCATCTACATGGCTTGTGATTTCGATGTTCAGCGCCATAGTATGTTCTGAGACATAAATCAACTATAACACTGCACTTGGTTGAAATGGAGGTTGCATAAACATATATACAACAATCGAATTAGCCCGAATATATCATATCCATCCAAACACCATACGCCTTTATGAAAGCCTAAATTATATATCGATACCGGAGAGAGCAGCTAATAATTATCGTATATTTACAGAGTTACATAGATTGCAAATTAAAATATGCCGTTATATTTTTGGCTATCCCTTTACCAACAGAAATATAAGAAATGCTGGAGATGAGGTAATGTGGGCATCGGCAAAACAAGAGTGGCGCATTGGAAGACAACGAGCAGAACGGTATATCCAGATTATAGAGCGAGAAATAAAAATTGCCCGAAGAACGGCTTTTGTATTAAATCAATGGGCAAAGGCTGGCCATCCCTTAGAGGGCTCGTCCAGCAATAACTATTTGTCACGCAAAGAAGTAGCTGACCATTTTGCCATTACTGTGGAAACAGTACGAAATTGGGAACGAAACAGGCTCATTGTACCTGTTAAAAAAGGAGAAAAAGGTGAGCAGCTTTATTCTGGTACTGATTTAGAGAAGATCAGCATCATATATATGTTGATACAAGCCGGATTTAGCATTGCGGCAATACAGCGCAGTCTTACTATGTATGAGAAGGGGAATACAGATAAACTTATTACTGCCTTAAATAATCCCAATTTTGAGGAACTGGTTTCTGTTGGTGACCGATGGATTCATGAATTAAAGCGCTTGGATGAAGCGGCACAAAAAATACCTTTCATTTTTGATGAGTTAGAATCTTTATAATATAAACCTTACATTAGCACACCACCCCTTACTTTCCTGTTATTATTTTAAGCAGAGGGTGGTGTTTTTTCCCCCTTTATATTATGAGTTAGGAGGGTTATAATATGGAGGATTTTTTTAAGCTATTATCAAAGGAACGGCCGGTTGGAACAAAAATGAATGAAGAATTGGTTGAGGTGTTGGAGCAACAATTAAGTGGAATGGGATACAACATACAGTCGTTACCATTTGCTTGTATGGTATGGAACAATGGAGTTTCCTATATCAAAATAAAAAATCTGAGTATTGCAGTTGAGCCAAGTCCCTTTTCAGAGCCATTTAGCGGAAGCGGCAGGCTACATGTTGCAAAAACATTAGAGCAGCTGGAAAATGTTGAATGTAAAGATGGTATTTTAGTGCTTGCCAAAGACATGACCCGAACTCCGTTACAACCGAAAAACTATCCTTTTTATTATCCGGACGAACATAAATGCCTTATCGCCCTGCTTGAGAAGAAGTCACCAAAAGCTATTATTGCTGTTACAGGTAAGAATATTTTGAATGGTCAAAATCCTTTTCCGCTTTTTGAAGATGGTAATTTCCTAATTCCGTCTTGTAACATTGGGGAAGAGTACCTTAATGAACTAGACAAAGCCTCTCGTCTGGCTGCACCTGTTAATTTAGTAATTGATTCACATAAAGTAGAAGCAACAAGTCGTCAGATTATAGCATCAAGAACTGTGGAAAAGTCAGCGGGGAAGATAATAATTGCTGCGCATATGGATACAAAGTACAATACACCAGGTGCACTTGATAATGCTGCGGGTGTCGCTGTGTTATTGCAAACAGCCCAGCAATTAAGCTCCTCGGTATATGATATAGACATTGTTCCATTTAACAGCGAAGAATTCTATGGTGCCACCGGAGAATTGGAGTACCTTAAACTTCTTGATAGTGAAAATAAAGCAATTGCGCTCATGATAAACATTGATTCTCCATGTCACAAAGGTTCAGTAACAGCTATTTCATTTCATAATTTGATGAATCCTATTGGTAAAACAATTAATACACTAATGGCCAATAACCCTAACATTGCAAAAGGTAAGGAGTGGTATGCCGGGGATCATGCTCCGTTTATCTTTCGTGGGATTTCTTGCATGGTTGTAACGTCATCTGATTTCTTTGATGGGGCGTTAGATCATACGCACACTCCTAAAGATACGGTGGATACCGTTGATTATGAACTAGTAAAGCCTACAGCACAATATCTTGCTGATGTTATTGGTTCTCTTTCTGCGATAGAACAAAAAAACGGGGCACATAATTAACAGGTAATCCTTATTAATTTTAGTTATAAGCAATAAGTTATATATAATACGAGCGGCTGCTTCGTCTGAATTATTTGTTGTAAAAAATTAGAGGGGTTGATTGACAATTAAATATCACTCCAGTATACTGAACATGTTCAAATAATTCGGCATTAAGATCAAAGCAAAACAAATTTCGTTGTCAGACAAAAGAAAATTGAAGGGTCTTCAAGGTATTGGAATCAGGTGTCTATAAAAAAGATAAGCCATTATGGTGTGACAGGATTTTTTCTATGATAGGAAAAATGGAGACATCAGGAGGACATTACTGGGGTAAGCGGATAAAGGTCCGGGAGCATTGCACCAAATGCGGCTGGTGTGCAGAGCATTGTCCTGCTGGTAATATCACAATGCTGCAGGGAAGACCCACCTTTAAAGAGCAATATCATTTCTGTTTAAAGTGCATCTATGGCTGCCCAAGCAAGGCTTTACAGCCGGGAACCTGTAAATTTGTTGTTATAAAAGAGGGTATAATCTAAAGGATATTATGAAAAAACACCCACAGAATCAACGGATTCTCATGAAAGATTTAAAAGTGGGATTCTTCTGGTTAGGAGTTAAGAAGTATCTAATGTATTTAGAAAGAAACCAACAGGATGAAATTGATAACCACGAAAGGAGGCGAAATGGCACACTTAACAAAAAATATTCAAAGCGAATCCACACTTGCTAAGCTGGTACAACATGCATTTCCAGAAAGAAAAATGGAGGATTTGCAGGAGCTGACAGAAGGTTTTTTTAATATAGCTTACAGAGTTTCTTTTGAAGATGGAACAAATAGTATATTAAAGATAGCACCTGACCCAAAGGTGCCTATCATGACCTATGAAAAGAATATCATGGACACGGAAGTGAACTCCATGCAATTAGTCGGACAGAAAACCAAGGTTCTATTACCCGAGGTCGAGTATTACGATCCCTCTTGTTCCCTTTGCAATTCCCCCTATTTTTTTATGAAGGAGATAAGTGGTAAAAGCTTGTCTTCTCTTAAGTCTTCACTGACGAGTGCGGAACTAGGCCATATTTATTTCTTGGTAGGAGCTATGAATAAAGAGATTAATGAAATTACAAATGATACCTTTGGATATCCCGGCCAAAAGCTGCTGCAAGGCAAAAACTGGTTTGATGTTTTTACAGCAATGATGAAAGCTGTAATATTGGACGCAGATAAAATGAATATTGATCTAACCCTCTCTTCGAAGGATCTATTAGAATTACTCGAAAAAGATAGAGCATTATTCCAGAGTATTTTAACCCCTCGTTTGGTTCACTGGGACATATGGGATGGAAATGTTTTCATTGAGGAAGGGAAGATTACGGGTCTAATTGATTGGGAGCGTTGCCTTTGGGGTGATCCATTTCTGGAAGTTGGATTCAGATCCTATGGCCAGTCAGCTGATTTTATAAAAGGATATGGAATTGAAGCATTTACGGAAGAAGAAAAACGGAGAATTCTTTGGTATGATGTTTATTTATTAATAATTTCCGCACAAGAAAATGTTTATCGAGGATACGAAACGGCAAATTTCTATCACTGGGCAACGCCATTACTGCGGGAGAAGTATGAAGAGCTGAGGAAGAGCGCTTCCTTTATCCAATAAACAAGCATTAGGCGATTAGCCTTGCGTATACATAATTATTATAATGAAATGAATAAAGAGCCTTTGCCGTTCTTTTGCAGTCGTGGACTGGAAGAGATAACTGGGCAAAGGAGAAAAATAAGCGGATATCTATAACAGTAGGTATTCGCTTTCATATTATTAAATCTAAATTTCAATCCATGTCATAGCTTCAATATCAGGAAGGTATTGTAAAATCGGATTTGAACATCATTTTGATATTTATAACATTATTTTTGCTTTTTCATGAGGTTTATTTTGTTATTATCTATAGAAAGAAAATAAAAAAGAATGGAGAAGGATGTTATGAATCGTTGGAAATTGCATTTAAAGAGAATGTGTGCACTGCTGATGGTAGCCTTATTATTGGTATCTTCCCTGGGAATACCTGCGACACAAGTATCGGCAGCAACAAAAGCAAAAGGGTTTACCCTAAACAAGACCTCCTTAGCATTGATGAAAGGAAAGACCGCGACCTTGAAAGCAAGCAACAATACACAGGAAAAGGGAAAGATCGTATGGTCGAGCAGCAATAAGAAAATTGCTACAGTAACTTCGAAAGGTGTGGTAAAAGGAATTAAGAACGGAACCGCCACCATTACCGCAAAAATTACAGGCAGCGATCAGAAGGCAATCTGTAAGGTTACGGTGAAAACAGCGGCAACAAAACTAACTTTGGACAAAACCAGTGCGACGGTAAAGGTTGGCGAGACAGTTACAATAAGCGGAGTTGTTTCACCTAAAACCGCGAGTAACAAAACCTTGGTATTTCGCAGTTCAGATGAAAGCATCGCGGCAGCTTCTTCGAAAGGAGTGATCCAGGGTATAAAAGCAGGTGCAGCGACGATTACCGTTGTAGTCAAGAATACAAAGGTAAAAGCAACCTGTGAAGTAACGGTTGTTGAGGCTAAGAAGACCGAAGTAACTCCAACACCTGTAGTAACGCCAACACCTGTAGTAACTCCAACACCCGGAGTAGTTACTACGCAGCCAGGGGGATATATTCCAGAAGTAGTAAATCCGAATCAAGTAAAATTAGACAAGTCGGAGATAACGCTGGATGAAGCAACAACGGCTACGATTGTAGCAACGGTATATCCGGTAAATGCATCAAATAAAACAGTTGTATTCAGAAGCTCTAATAATGAAATTGCAACAGTAAATGCAAGTGGAGTTGTAACCGCAATAAAAGAAGGTGAAGTAATCATCACAGCAACAGTACAGGGTACTTCCATCAGTGCTGATTGTAAGGTGACAGTGAAAAAAGTGAGAGCGAAATTATCCTACGAAGGCTATAACTTAAAGTGGTCCGATGAATTTGATGGAACCGCATTAAATAAAGCAGATTGGAATGTGGAAACACATGGTGCTGGCTGGGTAAATAGTGAACTCCAAGAGTATGTGGATTCCGATCAGAATATTTCCGTTAAGGATGGTAATCTGGTAATCACGCCAATTAAGACAGTAAAAGAAGATGGAACTGCAACTTACACCTCAGGACGTATTAACACCCAGAATAAGCATAATTTTACATATGGGTTATTTGAAGTAAGAGCAAAGGTTCCGGCAGGACAAGGATATCTTCCTGCATTCTGGATGATGGCAGCAGATGAGAATATCTATGGTCAGTGGCCAAGATGCGGTGAGATTGACATTATGGAGATCATGGGACAGAAAACGGATAAGCTGTATGGAACCATTCATTATGGCAATCCCCATAGCGAAAGTCAGGGAACTTATGTATTGACAGAGGACAACTTCGCAGATAATTACCACACCTTCTCCTGTGAATGGGAGCCTGGTAAGATTCGTTGGTATGTTGATGGTATGCTTTATCATGAAGAAAGCGATTGGTATACTGCTACAGTCGGACAGGGAACAGTAACCTATCCTGCTCCTTTTGACCAACCCTTCTATATGATCTTAAATCTTGCAGTAGGCGGAAGCTGGGTAGGCAATCCGGATGCCTCCACCGATTTTGATAAGGCAGCATTTACAATTGATTATGTTAAGGCATATCAAAAGGACAGCTACAATGAAAATGTAACCAAACCGGTAAAAGAAGTAGTACTAAGAGATCCGGACGTAAATGGAAACTACGTAAATAATAGTGATTTTGCAATAGCGGAAGACTTGACAGATAAGCTTAATTGGGTTTCATTAACTGCCTTAGGCGGAGAAGCAGCCGCTACGATTGCAGATAAGCAGATTAAGATTGCAACGACCAATGCAGGAACGGCAGATTACAGCGTACAGCTGGTGCAGGCTGGTATTCCACTGGAAAAGGGAGCAACCTATACGGTTAGCTTTGATGCACAAGCTTCGGCGGCAAGAACAATGAAAACCGCTGTAAAGGCTCCGGATCGCGGATATGCGGAGTATATGAGCTCAAAAACGATTGATTTAAGCACGGATAAGCAAACCTATACCTATGAGTTTAAGATGGAAAGTGATTCAGATGCAAATGGCCGCCTGGAGTTTAATATGGGTGCTGCGGGTTCCACAGCCGATATCTATATCAGCAATGTATCCATCAAGAAGACGAAGCCAGCAGATCCGAATGAGAAAGAAATTAAGACCATTTTAGCAGACGGTAATTATGTTTATAACGGTAGTTTCCAGGAGGGGGATGCTCGTCTTGGCTATTGGGAAATTACAAATACAGCGAATGCTTCTGTCTCCGTAACAAATGAGAACACAGACCGCAGATTAAAGGTTGTAGTTACAAAGGAAGAAGCGAGGGCAGAGGATGTTGTGGCAGCCCAAACAGACCTGGCAATCCAAGGCGGTAAGGAATATGCACTAAGCTTTGATGCACAGGCAGACGCTCCAAGAAATATGAAGATTCTGGTTGCAGGTCAGGAATTTGTTGCTGATCTTACGGCGGATAAGAAGTCCTTTAGCTTTAAGGTCACATTGCCAGTAGAGAGTGCAAATAAAAACCTAGCCTTCTACCTGGGAGATAAGGGTACAACTTATCTTGATAATGTAAGATTGGTGGAGGATGCCATGATCAAAAACGGCTCCTTTAATGCAGGCTTTGCAGGATATGAATGGTATGCAGATTCTTCCGCGGATGCATCCAGTGTGGTTGATAGTCTCACAGAAGAGAATGCAGCAGATATTACCATTAAGAATACCGGTGACCAAGATTGGAAGATACAGTTAAAGCAGAATAATGTGGCGCTGGAAAAAGCACAATGGTACAAGTTAACCTTTAAAGCAAAATCTAACCTGCCGAGAAAAATCCGTGTAATTATGCAAGGGTTGGAGGATAAAAAGTGGGCAGCTTATGGTGAGAATATCGTATCACTGACAGACAGCTATCAGACATTTGAAAAGGAATTTATGATGGCAGCCGATACAGATCCTAAAGCATTCTTATGCTTTGCTCTTGGAGCCGTTGGCGGTGAAGTAATTACAACACAGCATAGAGTATGTATTGATGATATTAGCCTAGTCAAGATTGATGCACCCACAACTCCTGAAGTTCCAGAGATAGAAGCGGGAGTAAACATGCTGAAAAATCCGGATTTTGCAAATGAAAGCATGAGTGATTGGAGTGAAACGATTGCAACTGATAAAGGTGCAGTCGCAGTAAAGTCAATATCAGGCAGCGCAATTACTTATGATATTAGCAATCCAGGAACTGATGACTGGAATGTGCAGTTAAAGCAAAATTATATTAACTTGAAAAGTGGACGAACCTACAAAGTGAGCTTTGATGTAACTACTACTGCATCAAGAGTGATCAAATTAGCAATTATGAGTAAAGATTACAAATATTTTGCGGGTACTGATATTGATCTGGAAGGAAATGTGAGTAAAAGCGTAGAATTTGAATTTACAATGAATAGTGATTCGGAAGCAGGAATTTTTATTTCAATGGGAAAAATTGCGAATAATGAAACGCCACCTTCTGCGATTACTCTATCCAAGCTATCATTTATTAGGGTAGACAAGTAGTAAGTAGTGCACCCGGCAACCTAAAGGCCGTATGACAGTTATTGTGAAATGCAGAGCATTTCATGTCCTGCACCCAGCAACCTAGTGGTCGAGTGATAGTTAAATAATAGTTAAATAAAAAGACTTCAAATACAAAGATAGTGATCAAGTCATTTTTATTGATCACTATCTTTCTATAAAAGACAATTAATGGTATAATATGGTTATTACTTGTATCACGTAGGCCATTGTAAAACCT
>JAEWMZ010000111.1 GCA_023392995.1 Bacillota bacterium | reverse complement strand
CGATGTTTTATGCCGGATTTTTAAATGAATCCGTTGGTGTAACAGTAGGTTATTCAGGAGCCATCAGCTATACAGAGGATGGCGGAAAGAGCTGGTCACAGAGTGACAATGTATCTGCCTGTCGATATGGGTTGGATCTATATGATGAATCTCTGATTGTTAGCAGCGGAAATCTGGGTGTTAATTTAATATCCTCCGATCAAGGGAAGAGTTGGAACAGGCTTACTGATTTCCCTTTAAAGAACAGCAATTACTATAATAAGTTCCTATCGATAACAGATAATAAAAATATATATGTCGGATCAAAAGTATCACTGGCGGTATCTGGAGATGAGGGGAAAAGCTGGGAGGAACTTAAGCTACCGGAAAATTGCAAAGAAATAATGGGTATGTATTTTATGACACCTGAGATTGGTTATTTATTGGGTAAAGATGGTACTTTAGTAAAAACAAAGGATTCCGGTAAAACCTGGACGGCTCAAACCATTGATTTGGCTGGAGAGATCATTGCCAATACCACGATGCCATCTGTGGCGATTAACTTTCAGGATGAAGATCATGGGATGATCGTATATGCAACTCATAAGTATCAGCTTAGAGGAATAAAGACAGAAGATGGTGGAAATACCTGGCAATCGATGGAGATGCCCAAGGGAACTTGTCTTACACCTTACATATCACGAGATGGCAAGTACCTTACCCTATCCTCTTTACTTAAAAAAATCTGTTTATATGAACTAGAGGAATAAAAGGATTGAGCTTACAAAAGAAGTGCTTCAACAATAAGGCTGCGGGTAAGACCTGATACCCAGCTTGAAGATTGTTTGAGGTAATAAGAGTGCTGAAAGCGTACTTAAAATGTCCGCTTACAGCACTCTTATTATATGAAAGTATATTCAAATCTGTCTGATACGGTGCTTCTTTCTTTTGTTCATTTAATTAATACCACATTCGAATAGTAGTATTTAACTGCTTAAATATAAGAAAAGATTATTTATAAAGCCAGGTATGTAACTCACGATACTCTAACGGAGACAGTCCGGTAATCTTCTTGAAGGTTCGAATAAAATGCGAGGGATTGACAAAGCCAACACGAAACATGATTTCTGAAACCTGAAGGGCGGTGTCTTTTAGCATAGCCATAGCCAGATGAATTCTTAACTGAATTAGATAGCTCATGACGGTGTAACCGGTTGCTTTCTTAAAGTATTCGTTTAGTGAGGTTCGATTAATGTTGAATTTTTCAGTCAACTCTGAGAGTTGAATTTTCTCTTGATAATTGTTGATTAAATACAGCATAATTTCATTGATATTTTTATGTTCTTCTGATATTACAATTGCTTCGTTGGTGATGGGTTCCACATAGATCCGATCGATTACTAATAATAGTTCCAGTAATAGGGATCTTGTACGGCAAGGCCAGTACCAATCCCTTTGATCCGCCAGCTCTTTTCTAATCTGACGCAGAAGCTTATCAATGTGAAAGGCAGTACCTGAATTGAGACTCAGAATTCCATTATAATGATCAGAACGTTGGAGGAAGGGGCTTAGCCAAGCTGCTTCTTGGGGATCTCCATCTAAGTATACCTGAGGCTGAAGCCGGATCGCTTGATAATTATAGCTGGGATTGAGAAATTCCGGGTGAAAAAACAATTCGAGAGTCTCTGCTTTTTGTGAGGCATGAAGCTTTATCGATTCCCTTTCATTAATGCAGCAGATAGCAGGAGCAACAAAGGGTGTAAAGCCAGCTGTCGTCTCAAGCATTCCCGAGCCTTTTGCGATATAAACAAGCCTTAATCGTTCAATCGAATTACGATCACAATACATTTCTTCCCGGATTACTACCGGAACTTCGATACCTTCATAGTAATTAATTCCATTCGTAGAATATCTCATGTCGCTCTCCGTAATTTTAGTTAATAATAGCATTTCCAGGGCGTGCCGAAACCTAAATTGCACCCTGATTAAAACATAGTAATGTAAAAATTTCCAATTGTCAATAAATGAAAGAAAGGATTATATAGTGGTGAAATCGGATGATGGCATCAACACCAGCATTATTTATAAGCACTCCTAAAAAAATGGCAAACATTTATTCTTTTTTGGTTGGATTTTTTGAGAAATGTATTATAATAGTCTTAAGTCACCAGAACGCGACTTATTAATGAAACTTTGTTTTTTATGCTCGTTTTAATATTAAATTTGAGTTATTAATGCATTGATTTAAGCAACCAAAGAATGTATGATATTACAATGTATTTGTTTTGCAATTGTTGACAATGACGAATTATGTGGAGGAGAGCATAATGAAAGCAAAAGGTAAATTTGGTTGTATTTTTATCTTGACAAGTGGATTAATATTCACTGCTGAAAGGTATTTATCAGTTTTAGTATGGTCTGCTTTGGCTACATCATTAATAACAAGGGGTGCTGGCTATTCAGCATCACCAGATCAGCTTTGAAAGGTAAATATTTTTCGCACTAATTGATCTGAAATCTGTGGACCTTTTTACTCTGATATGATAAAATTAGAAAAACTTTTTCGCAAAGGGGTATTTTATCATGTCAAGAGCGACCAG
>JAEWMZ010000073.1 GCA_023392995.1 Bacillota bacterium | reverse complement strand
GTGTAAACATCAGTTAAAAGCTCATATGCTTTATCTTCCCAGGCACTGGTTTGATTCGTATAAGGTCTGATCTGTGCATAGGATACCATATCCAGATAGGATTTTACATTAAACATTGGATAAGCTGCAGTCCAAGCATCTGCTGTACCGTTAAATGCTGAAATTGCGATACCCAGCTCAGCCTGCTTCTTCTGACCTGCCTCATTGCTTAAGTAGTCGATCCACTTCCAGGATTCGTCAGGATGCTTGGTGTTGGCTGCGATACAATTACCCAAACCATTGAAGATGGATGCCTTACCGCCGTTGTTAGAGGTTGGAAGTACTGCCACATCACAGTTGTTCTTGATGTAATCATTCGCTGCAAATCCAGAAAGATTCCAGGAACCGAAGAGTGCCATAGCGCATAAGCCATTCTGGAAAGCTTCTGCTCTTGCTGCATCATCAGTAATTGCAGGAGATAATCCTTCTCTTACAAAGTTGAAGTAATATTCCATAGCTTCGATCGTCTTAGGATCATCATAACCGGATTTCTTATCCGCTGTTACAATTGTTCCGCCATTTTGATACACAAAGTTATAATAACCTTCCTGACTATGGAGAGCTGCCAGGAAGCCGTACTGTGAACCATCCGGTTTTGTCAGTTTTTTTGCAGCTTCTTTCAAATCATCCCAGGTCCAGGTTGCATCGGGATATGCTACCCCTGCAGCGTCAAACATGGTTTTGTTATACCACAGGCCGATAGTATCATAATCCTTTGGAATCGCATACTGCTTTCCGTTCAGGTTATAGATCTGGTTTAGCCCTTCTGGGTAATTTTTCAAATCGATATCAGAGCTGTTATTTATATAGTCGGTTAAATCCAGAAGCTGATCATTGGCTGCATAATAATAGATGTTATTGGAATGCATCCAAAAGGTATCTGGAAGAGAACCACCGGTAGCAGCTGCTTCTAACGCTGTCCAGTAATCAGACCAACCATTCACCTGAATATCAACATGGATACCGGTCTCCTCTTCAAAGGAATCGGCTATCTTCTGAATTAATTTTGCCTGATTCGTGTCCCATACACCGTAAGAGATGGTTACCTTTTCTTTGGCAGCGGGTTCTGTGGCTTCTGCCGCTTGTGTTGCTTCAGGCTGGCTCTCCGTTACCGAAGCAGAACTTTCTGTATCCTTCGGCTCCGATTTAGAGCATCCTGTCATTAGTGCCGCGGTCATTGCTACACTCAATACAATACTTAAAAGCTTTTTCTTCATAGATTAATTTCCTCCTCTTATTTTATGTTCCTTTTAGATAATTGCAAAACTCAGTAACTGAAGATATTGTATACACAGCAGATACTGTTTCAAAGCGGAAGCTACGCCCGAAGGAAGCGCCCCCGCGAACAAATAGTATCTGCTGTGTATACAATTACAAAAACTATATGTTTCGCAATTGCCTATAAGTCCCTCCGGTAATGGGAAAGCCACATCCTCTGTGAAATCCTTTCCGCAGCTGCCGCAAACCCCTTTTGCTGCACGAAGCAGTGCGCCCTGGGACACACCAACTGTCAGCAGTCTTCCTGTGTCTCACATTTACCGAAGTGTTCCATATGAACTTCCATAATAATAACATTCGAAGATAATATTATAAATGGTGTTTTGTAGTATAGATATGTAATTATGTGATCACACCTTTTATATTAACACAAATCTCTAATAAAATTGATCTACGCAAATAAAATCATTGTTATTTTGTATAATAACTTTACTCAATCCCATATATAATATCATCTTTTCACAACATCCAAATCGTTAACCCTCCCTTTGAAGCCTGTCTGAAACTGCTCTTGCTGATAATAAATTTGGTTCATTTTTCATACTGTGTTTTTTATTAAAACTGTTTCATTTGAATGATAATTTACACTTCTAAATATTAATTTTGCTTCCAAGTATTCTATTTGCTTTTGTACTAATCACTTTACTACTGAGTAATCTCTTTACTTCTGAGTAATCTCTTTATTCCTGATTTATAACTCTCTCCTACATAAAAAGCTGATTCAGAAGCACCTGGCATCTAAATCAGCTTTAATTTATTTCTGCAATAATCCTTTACATAATTACGAAATTGAATTACTGCTTTTGATTGTATTTCTCTTTTTCGAGCAATTAAATTAATATTCTGGGGAATCTTCTCCTTTAGTCTTAGCAGCTTTAAGCGGTCATCAGGATAGGCCTTTTCCACATAATCGATGGATACTGCAATCAACCCATTGGATTCACACAGAGTATGAGCCGTGGCAATATTGCCAATCTCATATTCTACTGTCGGCATAAAGCCAAATTCCAAGCATTTTTCAACAATAACATGTTCTTTTCCCTGCTCCGTGCTTTTTAATACAAGTCCCTCATTTTCCAGCTCCATAATTGATATCTCATCTTTTGCAGCCAGACGATGCTTCTTTGACACCAGGATCACAACTTCTCCCGGAAGGATCAACTCATACTCGCAATTCTCAATATCCTCATGACCAACTAAAAATCCAACATCAATTTCATCCTGAAACAGTTTGCCAACAGGGTATTCATCGGGTAATTCCCTCAGCTTCATCTGTGTGTTCGGATGCAGCTTGGAAAAACCAAAAATCAAATCCGGGGGCAGGGCGGAGGTGATTGCATAAGTTACCACCACGTTCAGCACACCTTTATTACCGTTGATGATACTGAATTCTTTTTTAATATCCTCCATTAGATAGCAGATATGTCTTGCTCTGGCATACAGAAGCTCTCCGTATTCCGTTGCTTCCATACCCTTGGGTCCTCGAAAGAATAATTCTGCTTCCAACTCCATCTCAAGCTGCTTGATTGTCTTACTTAAACCCTGAGGCGTGATAAATAAGTCCTTGGCAGCGGAAGATACACTTTTCTTTTCATAGACACTAATGAAGTATTGCAGTGCTTCCGTATTCATAATATTCCATCCATGTGCGTGATTAAGGTTAAGAGATTATTACGTTAGTATAGCACACATGGTTTTGGTTGACAACAAAACTTTGTTTATGATTAGCTGCTTGATTAGCTGCTCAAAACATGATTGCCCAGGAATAATCGAAATTATGGAATGTCATCTTCGACTTCTCCCGGTACCACCAGAAGCTCAGTGAATTCCTTCTTCTCAAATTCCTGAACCGATATCCGGTTCTTATTGGGATTTGCAAATACGAAGGTTTTATCGACATTATCAATATAGTTCTGTATTTTATCATTAGTCGCGCTGATCACTGCCTGAAAGCCCAGCTTACGAATCAATCCGATACAGCTTCCTACCTTTTCCGCATCCATCTTGGAGAAGGCCTCATCGAGAACCACCAATCTAGGTGTTGGCCTGCGGTGTAGATTGGACTTCTGATTGATGCGATATACCTGAGCAAAGCTTGCAAGTAAAGCTACATAGAGCGGGTTCTGTCCTTCTCCTCCAGAGTTCTTGGACAGCATTTTACTTAATCTCATGGGCGGCATTCCCTCCACCAGCTGCTCCATATCAAAGGATAGGTAGGTTCGGTAATCCGCGTACTTCTCCATGT
>JAEWMZ010000072.1 GCA_023392995.1 Bacillota bacterium | reverse complement strand
TTAACGGATTATTTAGCATAATATCTTAGGGTTTTACTTGTTGATTTATCCTATCCCCATGTCTGCTTCTCAATAAAAAGAGCGAAGGAATATAGCGCAACAGTTCCTTCGCTTTTTATTGCACCTTGAGCACTTATTCCCGCCCCATTGATGCTGCAATCACTTAATTAATCCGGATATTTCCTTAAATACCTCCGTCTTCGCCACTCTGGTAAGTTCAAATAGAATCGACTCATAGGAGGCTGGAATCGCTCCCTCCATATGAGCTCGTTTCAAACCAAGCTGTCTGTCCTTTTCCTTTCTGGAACCAATACAGTCTTCCACAAGCACCACCTGATAGCCCATCGCCCTTAAGTCTATGGCGGTCTGAAGAACACAGATATGTGCCTCTATTCCGCATAGGATAATATTACGTTTCCCGCTTTCTTCGATTTTCTTTCGTATTACTTCATCCTCTGCACAGCTAAAGGTAAGCTTATCATAATAATGAAACTCTTCCCCAAGGGCAGAAGTCAGAACCGGAACAGTCATTCCAATCCCTTTGGTATACTGTTGCGTCACAAGGATAGGAATATTTAAAGCACGAAGTCCCTTAATTAATATCTCTGTATTGTGAAGAAGCATTTCCTGATTATCTATAACAGGTACTAAACGTTCCTGGAAATCTACCACTAAAGCTATCGTATCGTCTGCACTAATTCTCATAAGCAAGCTCCTTTTCTTTCCTTTATTAATAAGTAATTTTGAAACTCCATAACTACGGCAATTTTTCATACAGTTGATGTGGGTTCCTGAGCAAAACTTGCGCGGAATCAGCGTGTAGCGAAGGAATTCACATCATTTGTATGAAAAATTTCATTAACTATATCGTTTCGCAATTGCCTACCTTTATTAAAATATCATGCTACTGCATTCGTTTCATTTTTCACCGTTTCATTAATCCTTTTCCTGTAACGGCAAAGAATAATTTTTATTATAGCATTCTGGTTTTATGCTTTCAAGGAATATCGCTGATACGCAGCTTAGAGTCGCAAACTCTTTGAAAGAAGAAATTACTTTCTTTTTGGCATCAGATGAATTGCTATTCCCATTGCATCTTCCACTGCCTCCGTAATTGCCTCCCCAAAGGTTGGATGAGGACGTATCACTGAGGATAACTCTTCCAAGGTCAGTCCATGTACAATCGCAGACGAGAATTCTCCTACCAGGTCAGTTGCACGTTCACACATTAATTGTGCCCCCAAAATCTTATGGGTATCCGCATCGGCGATTACTTTAATAAAGCCTCTCTCAGCCTTGGCAATCATGGTTTTGCAGTTGCCTAGCATGGGGTATTTACCTGTTTTCACCGAATAGCCTGCCTGTGCCGCTTCTTCCTCACTCATACCGACAGCAGCGATCTCCGGTGTAGTATATACACAGGACGGTATCACAGATAAATCAATGCTGATCTCCTTACCGCACATCCCTTCCACCGCTGCAATCCCCTGGGCTGAGGCTGCATGTGCCAGCTGTTTCCCCCGAATCACATCTCCGATCGCATAGTGATTTGATATACTGGTCTCAAAGAAGTCGTTAACCTTTATATAGCTTCCATCGTATTCCAGCTTCACCTCCGGTGAAATGAAATCCACTGAATTCGCTTTTCGACCAACTGCAATCAAGACTCCGGCCGCAGCCGTCTGCTTCTGGCTCTCCTTCTCCTCATATTCACAAAGCAGCTCTTCAGACTCGCCTTCCAGCAGCCGAAGTACTCTGGCTTTCGTATGAATTACAACCCCCTTCTTCTTAAGGCTCATCGCCACACTTTGAGAAATCTCCTTGTCCAGTCCCGGAAGAATCCGGTCCATTGCTTCAATTATCTCGACCTCACAGCCAAGCTCACTGTAAATCGAAGCAAATTCCACTCCAATTACACCTCCCCCAATAATCAGAAGCTTCGGATAAAGGGTCGTCTTGGACAGAAGCTCATCGCTGGTCAGGACATTAGGTAAGTCTGCTCCCTCCAGCTTGGGGATCGAAGGGGAGGATCCAGTCGCAAGTAATATATTCTTTGCGAAAAGCTCCACTACCTCCTCAGCCCCCTTCACAAGGACTCTATTATCTTTCTCTATATTGGCTGTTCCTCTAAGAATCGTGACACCATTCGCCTCTAATATAGAGACAATGCCTTGTCTTACCTTGGACACAAGCTCATTCTTTCTTGCCTGTAGCTCCTCCATATCAAAGGAAACATCCTCAAAATGCAAGCCTGCTGTCTGCAAATGCTTCGCTTCATAAAATAAGTGGGAGCTATGCATCAGGGTTTTTGTCGGAATACAGCCTCTGTTAAGGCAGGTTCCGCCGATCTCTCCTCTTTCAATGATAGCCGTCTGCATTCCCAGCTTAGCAGCCTTGATCGCAGCCACATATCCTCCCGGCCCCGATCCAATTACGATTAAATCATATTTATTATCCAATGTTAACCTCCCATATTATCCGCCACCGTTATTGATACGATGTGAAACAAGCTACAACCTTACCTTATATTTAAGGAGCTGCTACAAATGTAATAAGATAACTTTACCTTTGCAGCACCCCCTTGTTATGTCTTTTACATAGGCAATTGCGAAACAATATACTTTCTGCAATTGTATCCACAACAGATACTCTTTCTCCGTTTCAACGCTTCCTACGGGCTTAGCTTCCACTTCAAAACATTATCTGCTGTGTATACAATATCTCTCGTTAATGAGTTTCCCAATCACCCTATGCCTTTTACAGCTTCTCTTCCTGAATAAATCGAGCAATATCCGTTAATATAACTTCAGTACCTTCCTGTAACGATATTTGATTCAATTCTTTTAACACCTCATTGGTAGAATATTTAAGGCCGCATAACCGATGAGCAAGGGTCTCAAATAGCTCAGTCTCCAGCGAATCCGAAAAAACTCTGCAGTCCTTAATGATTCCTGCTACCACCTCAAAACCAATCTCAATATCTCCCCAGGAAAATCTTCTGCCGATGCAATAATTAAAGCTAATATTCTTACCATAGATCCATTCCCAAGAGGAGAATTTATCCTCAAATTGCTGCAGCTCCTGCTGCGGCAGCTGTCCAATCTCGAGCTGCTCCGGTATCAGATCATAAACTGACTGGAAGGACTGAACCAGATCATCTCTTACCATATCAATACTTAAGTCCGGTACGTATTCACTAAGGTTCATCACCCGGGAGCGAACCGATTCCACTCCCTTTGATATCAGCTTCTCCCTCGAAACGTTCAGATAATGAGACAGCATCTTCATATCTGCCTTTACTAAAATGGTTCCATGATGATAGCAGTGAATTCCATCAGAAAAATAAGCGTTTCCGGAGAACTTCCTGCCCTCGACAGAGATATCATTTCTCCCTGTCTTTTCAGCCGGAATTCCTCTGCGCTTCACAGCCTCTAAAATCACCTGCAGCTGACGCTCCACATCATAGTTATCCTTCTTGACGAGAAAAGTAAAATTCAAATTACCCAGATCATGAAATACTGCTCCCCCGCCGGACATTCGTCTAATCAGGCTTCCGCCATCCTCCTCCAGCTCACCAACCTTACATTCCTTCCAGGGATTTTGATTCTTTCCAATGACAACGGTTCGTTCATTCTGCCACAGGTAAAGAATACACTCATCTTCCTTCACCGTATTCAGCAGGTAAGCTTCCAGAGCCAGATTCTTATAGGGATTCGTTTCCTTTGTGATGACATATTTTATCTTCTTTATCAATGGTTATTCTCCGATCGCATTGAATTGATAACGCAGTACTGGATTTCTTGCCGCCATAACCTCATCCGGGCGGCCGATTACTGTTTTTAATGGTGCCTGGTGTAAGCGATCCGGATCAGTCGTTGCCTGCTCCAGAACCTGCTTATATACTTCAACCGCCAGATCCAGGTTCTCCTTTGTCTCTGTTTCTGTTGGCTCAACCATCAATGCTTCATGGACGATGAGAGGGAAATACATTGTCGGCGGATGCATACCATAATCCAGCAGGGTCTTTGCAAAGTCCAGGGCAGATACTCCCTTTTCCTGCTTGAGCTGCTCTAAGGATATTACAAACTCATGCATACAGTGACCGGAGAATGGAATCTCAAAAGACTCCTTAAGCTTACTCATCATATAATTCGCATTCAACACAGCATTTTCGGAGGCATTTTTTAACCCTTCCCCGCCAAGTGTAAGGATATAGGTGAGTGCGCGGACTACCACCAAGAAATTTCCATAAAATGCTTTTACTCTGCCAATACTCTCCGGTGACTTTCCGGCATACTCATACGTACCGTCCTTTTGTATGATTCTTGGAGATGGAAGATACTTGATCAGCATCTCCTTGCAGCCCACTGGCCCGCTTCCCGGTCCGCCGCCGCCATGCGGTGTGGAAAAGGTCTTATGAAGGTTTAGATGAACCACATCAAAGCCCATATCACCCGGACGAGCCAATCCCATAATGGCATTGAGATTTGCACCGTCATAGTAATTTAATCCTCCGGCATCGTGAATTATTTTCGTAATTTCCATGATATTTTCATCGAACATCCCCACTGTATTGGGGTTGGTCAGCATGAATCCAGCAGTATCCGCTCCCACTACTTTTCTTAATGCCTCCGGGTCAACATAACCTTCCTTCGTGGAGGCCACATTAATAACAGTAAACCCTGCCATAGCAGCACTTGCCGGATTCGTTCCATGGGCAGAATCAGGGACAATAATCTTCGTTCTCCCTGTATCCTGGCGATCCTTATGATAAGCGGCAATGAGTTTTAACCCGGTAAATTCTCCATGTGCACCGGCTGCCGGCTGAAAATCCATGGCATCCATCCCAGTTACCTCACTTAGATACTCCTCCGCCAGCTTCATCACCTCGAAACAGCCCTGGACGGAAGCAATCGGCTGAAGAGGATGAATCTCTGCAAAGCCGGACAATCTGGCAATCTCTTCATTCACCTTGGGATTATACTTCATAGTACAGGAGCCCAGTGGGTAAAAGCCATCGTTCACTCCAAAGGTTCTCTTCATTAACTCAGTATAATGTCGGCTTAGCTCAGTTTCCGAGACTTCCGGAAGATGAAGTTCTTTCTTTCTCATAAATTTATCTTGGACGGAGACAACCGGAACTTCGCATTCCGGGAGCAGTTCACAGCCTCTTCCTTGCTTACTCTTTTCAAAGATTAACTTCATGACCTTGTCACCTCCTCCAAAATACGAACCAGTGTATCGATCTCTTCCTTGGTATTCATTTCTGTCACACACCAGAGCAAATGCCCCTCTTCTCTTCCTGTAAGGGGATATCCTCCAAGAATTCCACATTTTTCTAGTTTATTCAGTATCTTATCCACATCGCCATTGCAGGTGGTCACAAACTCATGGAAGAATTCACCTGGATATACCAGTTCAAAGCCCTCTAAGGATGTCAGCTTCTCTGCGAGATAATGCGCCATAGACATGGAGCTTTCCGCTGCCTGTCTTAATCCTTTAGAGCCCATGGCATCAAGATATACAGCTGCGGTCATAGCACAAAGTGCCTGATTGGAGCAAATGTTACTGGAAGCCTTTTCTCTTCGAATATGCTGTTCTCTGGCCTGTAAGGTAAGGACATAGGCTCTCTCACCCTTTGAATCCCTGGTCTCTCCCACAATACGTCCCGGAAGTCTTCTCATCAGCTTCTCTGTTGCAGCCATAAAGCCCAGATAGGGTCCTCCAAAGGAAAGGGGAATTCCAAACGGCTGACCATCTCCCACAGCAATATCAGCTTCGTATTCAGCCGGAGTCCTTAAGATACCCAGTGAGATTGGATTGCAGCTTAGGATAAACTTTGCATCCTTTTCGTGAGCCAGCTCTCCTACCCTGGAAGCATCCTCTAATATTCCGAAATAATTAGGCTGCTGCAGTAAAACACAAGCCGTCTCACTATCGATCAGCTTACGCAGCTCGTCGATATCAGTTTGCCCTTCTCTCGCTGGAATCAGGACGACCTCCAGCTCTGTTCCGCTGCAATAGGTCTGTATTGTCTCCAGAGTCTGAGGATGAACGGTCTCCGATACCAAGGCCTTCGTCTTTTTTCTTTCCTTGCACATAATGACAGCTTCTGCTGCCGCAGAGGCTCCGTCATATACAGATGCATTGGATACATCCATACCCGTTAATTCACAGATCATTGTCTGATATTCAAAAATAGACTGAAGTACTCCCTGGCTAATCTCCGCCTGGTAGGGAGTATAAGCTGTTACAAACTCCTCCTTCGAGGTTATCTGCTTTACGATGGACGGAATATAATGGCGATAAGCCCCCGCACCGCGGAAAACACTATGAAATACCTTGTTCTTACCGGCAAGTTCGGTCATTTTACGCTGAACGGACATCTCCGGCTGACCTGCCGGAAGCTTCAGTGGTCTTTTCAGATAAACTTCCTCAGGAATTGCACGAAACAACTCCCGCAGGTCAGAGACACCTATTTCTTTCAGCATCTCCTGCTGTTCCTTCTTTGTATTTGGTACATAGGTTCCCATATGGTACCTCCTTTTACAGCTGCGCCTTATATTGTTCTTCTGTCAATAGCTCCACCTGATCTGTAATATCCTCAACTTCAATAAACCAAGCCTCTGCCGCATCTGAATTGACAAACTCCGGATGATCCAGCAGTTCTTCATTAATTGCTCTTACCGTACCTGTTACCGGGCTGTAGATATTGGACACAGCCTTTACGGACTCTACATCAGCAAATTCATCTCCTGCCACTAATTGATCTCCTGCTTCCGGAAGGTTAATGAACACTAAATCTCCAAGCTCACCCTGGGCATAATCAGAGATACCGATTCGAGCTGTTTTCTCATCTAAAAATAATACCCATTCATGGGATTTGGTGTATAAATATTCCTTCTTCATAATTATAATTCCTCCATTTTAATTTATTGTAAATTTTTATTTCATTATTCATTCATAGGCTATTAGTGCATAACCCTTATTTTATAGCCATTGTTCTTATTACTTTTGTTCTTGTTATTGTTTCATTCCTATAGTCCATTACCGTTGCTATATTACGATTACCAAATACTTACCAGCAAAACAATCAACATGAGTGAGTACGCAAAATGTCTTATCCTATATTATATAGCTTCTCATTTTCTTTTATAAAAAGGAAGAGCAACAATCTCCGCCTCAATTCTTCTTCCTCTCACCTCAACCTCAACCTTCGTACCTATCTCACTATGCTTGACCGGTAATAGTGCCATTGCTACCGGATGACCAAGGAAGGGACAATGAGTTCCTGAGGTTGTTGTTCCAAGGAGTTTATCTCCCAGGTAGATCGGACAGGCTTCTCTGGCAATGCCTCTGCCGGTAATTCGAAGTCCAACTCTGGTAACCTTTGGTGTCCCTCTTTTTAGAATTCCATTTTTCCCAATAAAATCTTCTTTCTCAAGTTTAACAGCAAAACCCAGCCCTGTTTCCAGTGGTGATATATTATCATCCATTTCATGTCCGTATAAAGGCATAGCGGCTTCCAAACGCAGCGTATCGCGTGCACCTAAGCCACATGGGATTACCAGATTCTGATCTTTTAAATCCGCCTCGGAAATGTTCCCGGTATAATTGCCAGCCTCAAGGATAGCCTCCCACAGCTTTGGAGCCTCCGAACTGCTGCAATAGATTTCATATCCGTCCTCACCGGTATATCCGGTTTTTGAAACCAAACAGGTAATTCCAGCTACTGGAACCTCCTCGGTAAAGCTGTAATATTTCACCGGCAGCTTTGCTTCATCGGTAAGCTTACCTAAGATTTCTTTCGCTCCCGGTCCTTGAAGCGCCAACTGAGCAATTTCATCCGAAATATCCTGAAACTCAACCTCCCCCTCCAGGTGCTGGCGCATCCACAGGACATCCTTTAATCGATTTGCTGCATTGACAACAATCAAATATTCATCTTCTTTTTTTCTGTAAACCAGGAGATCATCAACGACTCCCCCGTTATGATTGCACATAGGGCTGTATTTCACTTGCCCATCATACATTTTGCTGCAATCGTTGGTGACCAGCTTTTGCACGTTATCTAAGGCGGCTTTTCCCTTTAGAAGCACCTCACCCATATGGGAGACGTCGAACAAACCGGCAGCAGTACGTACCGCCATATGCTCCTTAATCACACCGGTCTCATATTGGACAGGCAGCATATATCCTGCAAAGGAAACCACTTTTCCTCCTGCTTTCACATGACAATCATAAAGCGGAGTTTTCTTATCCATCTTCCCTACCTCCTCATTCTACTAACCATAATAGGTAATAGCGAAACTAATTAACTGAAGCTATTGTATACACAGCAGATACTGTTTCGAAGCGGAAGCTAAGCCCGAAGGAAGCGTTGGAGCGAAGGAATAGCATCTGCTGTGTATACAATTACAAAAACTATATTGTTTCGCAATTGCCTACTAACCATAAATATGATTATGTACATTAGAAGTACGTCTTTTCAGGTATTCGCTGCTGCTTTCCTGTTTTTGAGCACAAAAAAAGACGTACTGAAATAAATTCAATACGCCTCTGTATGTTTACCTGAAAGATTCTTCCTAAAAGCCTACATAAAGCTTCAAGAAATTGCTTCTTCGGTGACAAATCGCTTTCCAGAGTATCGTCCAAACCTGGTCCTTTTGCCTGAGAGTTTTCGCATTCCCCTTCGGCGCCTTTTTTAACTGCAAAGGTCTCTCCCAAATTCTTCATCCGATTATATTTCTATTATATTCAGCAACCCTAAGAAAGTCAACAAAAGGAATTGCTGTAACTTCTAAAATTTCATTTCATATAATAATAGTGAGAGACAATTGCGATGTGCTTGAGCTGAGATTTTTATATCCTTGTGCAAATCCCTTCATTCCTTACAGTATAGGATGAATATCCCTTAGAAATCTGCACCAACTTATAAATATAACAGCAGCTTTGAGTTTCGTAATTAACAAATATTAAATGAAATAGTAAAGGAGGGGGTTATATGAGCGAAATGCTAAAAATTGATCACTTAAGTTACACCGATCAGAGTAATGAAAGGGAAACACCGGTACTTAGCGATGTTTCTTTTCATGTAATGGAGGGTGAGATTCTTTCCATTGTAGGAAAAACCGGCAGCGGTAAATCCACCTTATTATCGTTAATTGCAGGTATCCATGCCCCAAGCAGCGGTTCCATTCGTATCTGTGGTAAGGACTTAAAAACCTCCGGCAAAAGTATTGGTTACATGATGCAAAAGGACAATATCTGCGACTATTACAACAGTTCCTATGGCAATACCAACTGCCCCACAGAGCAGCTGGATAACCCGGAAAGCAGTTTTGTCCAAATAAATGAATATGCAAAAACCTACGGCATTGTCACCTTCATCGGCTCTTATTCGAAGTCCGAAGCTGTCGGTGCAAGGCAACGTTTTACCTTTATCCGCTCACTACTGACCGAACCGGATCTTCTCCTCCTGGATGAGCCTTTTGCTAACTTAGATAAAAATGCCCGGGAAGAAGTCTTAAAGGAAATATTTCAAATGCTTCGCAAGGAGAAAAAGACGGTCCTTTTGGCCACTGATAATATAGAAGAAGCCGAGCAGCTCTCTGACCGCATCATCATTTTAAATAAGTAATCAACAGCTACCTTAAATGCATAACCGACGAAGCCTTTCTCCAAATGAATTTTCCATAGCAGTATATAGTATACCTAATTGATGTTTATTAACTAGCATTGATTAATTATAATCTTATGTTGCAAAACATTGTTCTGTCTAGTAGAATAAAAGTACAAACAATATGGGAGGATACATGGGATGAAGGATTTTGTAATCACCGCTGATTCGAATTGTGATCTGCTGGAAAGCTATATCAACGAAAAGCATATCGGTATCATACCACATTATTATGATCTTGAAGGTATCACTTATGGAGATGAAATTAATCTTTCTCCAAAGGATTTCTATGATAAAATGCGTTCCGGCTTAATGCCAACAACAATGGCAAGTAACCCGGAGGTAATTCGAAGTACTTTTCAAACCTATATCAATCAAGGCTTCGATGTATTACACATAAGTTTTTCCTCTGCTCTTAGCGGCGGCTGCAGTAACGTTGTAACCGGTGCCAGAGAAATTTGTGAGGAGAATCCAGGTGCGCGCATCATCGTTATTGATACTATGAATGTCTCCTTAGGAGAAGGTCTGTTCATCATGAAAGCCCTGCAGCTAAAAGAAGAAGGAAAAACTCTGGATGAAATTGTTACCTGGTTAGAGGAACATAAGGAGGATTTTTGTGTCTTTTTCACTGTGGATGATTTGAACCATCTTCATCGTGGCGGCAGGATCTCCAAAACAACTGCGATTATTGGCTCTATGATTAATATCAAGCCAATTCTGACGGTCAACCCAGAAGGCCAGCTGGTGTCACATTCTTCTGCAAGAGGAAGAAAAAAATCCTTACATACGATATATAATAATATGATAGATACCCTTGGAAAGTACGCAGATACCCCAGATCCAATCTGTATCGTACATGGTGACTGTCTTGAGGATGCCGTATATCTAAGGTCTCTGGTTAATGAAAAGCTGCCTGCCAAGCAGGTAATTATTAATTTTGTAAGTCCAAGCATTGGAGCTCATTCCGGTCCTGGGGCGCTCGGGATTTGTTATATGGGTGAGAAGAAATAGCTTTTACTGGGATTGAACCTGATACTATAATCCAATTGTACTGTTTAAGTATTGTTTCTTTGATAAGAAGGAAAAAGGAAGCCGAATGAATGTTTTCTCATAATTTACACTTTTTTATCGGTGGAATATTGAAACGGACAATAGCAGGAGCACTCTAATGAGAGCGCTTGATATTGTCCTTGTTTACATAATTCTAAAAATTTATGAGTTTAATGATAAAAAATTCTTGAAATTTAATTACTTTTATAATAGAATAGTTGAGTAGTCCTCTTCTGCCGAAGAGAATTATATGATATGCTGGAATAGCTCAGTTGGTAGAGCACTTCACTCGTAATGAAGGGGTCGAGGGTTCAAGTCCCTTTTCTAGCTTTTATGGAAGCCTTGTAGCAAGCAGGTTTCAACTAACATACAATAATTTGCCACTCAGAAATGAGTGGCTTTTTCATGCCTTGGGGTTTATTTGGGGTTTACTTAAACAAAAAGAAAAGCACCCCGAAGGATGCCTTATTTTATATCATTTGAGATTTGTGTCCGTGTAAATCCACATCTTGTTTATCTTAAAACAATTTAGCTATTATGCAATATATCAATTTCATGTTCTATAGCATATTTTATTTTCGGATCATTAATAGAATATATAACCGAACCACCATCTCGTTTTCTATCAGTTTTAGTTATCAAACCTATATTCATCATTCCAGTAATATAATTTGAAGTAGATCCACCTGTACTAGCTGCATCTCTTAGTTCAGAATAAGTAAATTCTTTATTATCACTTAATTTCAAAAGATGTTGTATGTAAGAATAAATGTCATTTGTATTTCTTTGAGCTGCCTTTTTCCTAGGATAATATTCATAATATTCAAACTTACTTATAAACTCTTTTAACTAGAAGCATTAAGTGTCACCTTTAGAAGGATAACATTGTAAAGTCTTGCTGTAAATTTGACAGTCAAGATTGAGCCTATTCACACCTTAATCAAACCCAAATTTTAGGGTTGTAATACTTGATATTATCGGTATGTACGTGAATATCCCCCCTCTTTCCTAACACTCTAAACCATCAATCTTAAAAGAGGGATATCGTGTTATATTGTGAAATGCTGTAAGCCTTGATTTTTCTAGGTTTTATTCGTTGAGTATTTTGTGTTATGTCGGGATATCTGATTATTTCTAATGAAAACAAACCCCAATTAAACCCCTCGGTTGCAATACAATAATAGATCCATACTTACTTAACAAATCCTCTCTTTAGCAGCTTATTTTCAAACTCATTCTCAATTAATGTGTTTTTTAAAAAATCCATCTTAACAATGGTATTCTTGTTATACTTTGTTATCTGCCCACTATCAATATCTCTCACTGTCACAAAAGTCTGATCATCCATCTTCATGTTTTGATAGGGACATTCATTCACTTGATATGCATTATTGAAATATATATTAATATGCGAATAACGATTTCCTTTAACCGCTGCTGAAAAATACAATAAACAAGACATTACTGTACCGGCCCAAATTACTAAAAATATTATAGTGTTTACAAAAGTGCTAGGTACATTATATTTTCCCGTAATAATAAGTGTAATAATAATTACATTACTTTGAGCATAAAATAAAAGGAAATTTTTAACCATTGTTATTTTCCTACTTTTAAGCAAATTATTTGTAAACGCTTTACGATTATTATGAATTTTCGGTATAAATTCACTTAATAAAAAAGAGGTCAAAGCAATAACTATATAGATATTACTTGGATCAAAATCATTAATCTTACCAATACTCAAGAGATAAATTGATACACTTCCAAAAATAACAAATAAAATAATGAATACGAGCATTTGAATCATTATTACTTCAACTCGTCTCATAAAAATATCTTCCATAATCGACATTTTTATTATTCTTTCGCCTGTTACCTTATGATATCTACCTTGACTATTATTAATGAAACGTGCCAGTAGCGAACATATCAAGGGAATTAAAACAAATATAAGTCCATTATCAGTAACAAGATTCTTTAAATAATCCATTATTTCGCCTTCCATAATATATTTTCCCACAATTATACACCATCTTCCATAATTCAGCAACAAAAAAGACACCTGCCGGAGCAAGTGCCTAGTAATTAAAATATATTCTATTTATTAATCTTCATACGGATCCTGATTAATTGTTGCAGCAACATTGCTCTCTGCTAAGTATGTAATACTGTATTCTTCTAATAATTTAAAATTACAACATCTACCTTTAATAGCTCGCTCGAACGGTTTCAATTGACTATCTTCTTTCTGACACTGACATATATGTAGTGTGAGTTATCGTTTTGCCTTCACTACTATGATACTGCACATTATTATTTTACCTTGTATTCCTTTCCAGTATAATTCTTAATCCACTTTTCAAATGCCTCATGCGGTATATATGTACGCTTTCCGATTTTTACTTTTGGAAAGTCACTGTACTCTACTAATTCATATGCCGTACTCATACTACTCTTATCTTTTTCTTCACTAATCACTTCATGCCTTCTTTTACTTTGGCATTCATGGGGTCATTTCTTGTTGTAAAACACTTCTAAATGGGTTATAATTCCAGTATAAAATACTTAGGAGGTTGGGAATGAAGAAAATTTTATCCATATTACTAGCATTTTTTTTATGTATCAATATGGTAGCCCCAGGAACAGTATATGCTGCTACCGTAAAAATCAGCAAAGCAAAGCTGGAATTAAGAGCTGGAGACACCTATACTCTTAAATTATCTGGATCGACCGATATAATTAAATGGAGCAGCAGTAAAACATCTGTAGCAACCGTATCATCAAAAGGAGTAGTAACTGCAGTAAATGCTGGAAAAGCAACCATTACAGCCAAATTTAAACAGAAAAGTTACAAGTGCACTGTCACTGTAAAAAGCGGTAAAACAGTAGATGTAGTATTTACTGCATACATGTTTGATGACTCTACTATCGAAGAATATGTCAAAAAAATCAAGAAGGAAAATCCTAATTACTTAGATGTAAAACCATATGATGATGGACATATTATAGTAACAATGTATGAGTCAGATCGTATCGCACTTGTTAATGATGTTAATAATAATTTCGATACATATTTGCAATCCATCGTTTCATCAGATTCATATGCTGGTATATTTACAGATATAAAATCTGATAAATTATTTAAAAACATTACAATTTATGCAATTAAAGACAAATATGTTGGATCATCAGCAGAGCTCGGTCTTTTACTCGCTTTTGGGATTGTTGCTGAAGGTGTTCAAGCTATTAATCTTGTTGATGTAGATGATCGAACTTGTAATATAACAATAATTGACAAATCAACTGGAGATATATTATATACTACTAAATAATAAGATTATATTCCCCGGTCATTTGACCGGGGATCTTTGTACTAATCAGTTTTAAATGCCCCCCTGTAAACTCCCCAACTTTACCATCTACCACTCTCTTTTATAGCTTTTATTTATACATTGTAAATCAAGGCTCACTGCTATTTTCATGTCTTGCGATTATTTAGGACTTACTTAAGCAAAATAAAAGCTTCTAATAAATGCTTAAATTATAGTTTGAGATTTGTGCCTTATTTCAATATTTTTCTCGGCTAGTAACATATGCCAACCTCAAGTGCACGAGGCTTATCCAGATGAAAATCGGCATAACGGCAGTACCAGCACTGCCGTAGCCCTTTCGGTGCATCAATTCTCGGTTCAAATGCAGGGCAAGCCTGAATTGGCCATACATTCCCTTCAATATTGGGCGCATCCAACGGCACATCCTCACGCCTGCGCTTTTCCATTTGATCACGCTCCTTCAAGTGAATTTTCGGTAATTTTTAAAACTTTAGTTGCCAAGCTTTTTCATAGCTTCAACAATAGGAAGCAATTGCTCGGTTGCGATATCCTCTAAATCGGTAACTGGAATGTCAAACAACCAATAGTCCCCGGTTGCATGGTTATCACCCTCGCACCATACATTCAGCCTGCCGCCATCTCCAAAGTAAAACTGCGTTTCAAACTCTGCTGTATCAACATTTTCTGCAAACTTTTGATATGCTGCCGCTTACCAGTTCAAAGACAGGCATAATATCATAGGTGGTATCTTTTTGGCAGAAGTAGTCGGTGCAAGACAGAATACTCCAATAATCAGAAAAAGTGAGCCTTTACACTTATAAGGCTCACTTTTACACTTTTGCAAATATATTTGGCTAGAATTTTCTCTTAACAGGAGTTTCTCTTAATAGGCTCAAGGCAGCTTTCCCTCAACAAACCAAAGCTATATTTCTTCACACCAAAAGCCTTACTCTGAAAACACCGTTTTCGATTCGATACATCAGCTCACCTTCGTATTTCTTAGCAAAGGCGATAACGCTCTTGCTACCGATTCCATGACCCTCCTCACTAGCAACAGGGTAGCCGTTGTTATCCAGAACGACGTCCTCTGCACAAGGATTCTCCATTTCTAATAGCAAACGTCCCACACTTCGACAGGTGAATCGCAAATAGGAAGGGGTGCTTTTTGGTAATGCAGTGCAGGCTTGAATTGCATTTTCCATTAAATTTGAAACAACCATAGAAATCTCTAAGGAATCCACGCTCAGAACATTTGGAATTTCCAATTCAATCTCTGTAGGAATGCCCATCTGCTTTGCAAGAGCAGCATAATGGCAGACAGCCGCATTGACAGCTGGATTTTCGCAATAGACCTCACTGATTTGGTATGGCGCTTGATTTTGGTTATGGAGCAAAGCTGCAGCTTCATCCGCTTTTCCTTGCTCCAAAAGCTCTAAAAGCACATTGTTGAAATGGCGACGATCATGAGATGCCCGGCTGTTCTGTGCTGACACCTCTTCCATCAGCAAAAGTCGCTGAGACATGTTTCCTGCGGCTAATTGCAAATACTCCTGCTCCGCCTGCATTTTCTGGTTCTCTTCCTTCGCCTGAAACTCCCGCTGAAGATTTTTAAGAGAGAACAATATGGAGGTGTAAGCGGCCAGACCAATAAAAATTATTAATACCAATGGTACAGCCTGTTTTGTCAGCATCATTACAATGTCATCCGCAGTTAGGACATAATAGTTAAAGGTGATATACAATGCCAATGCCACGGCAAAATACGCTGTCCAATGCTCCACCGCCTGCCGATACAACGGACGCACATAGCGCCACAAGATCAGCAGAAAAGTACCAAACAAAATAATGCGCAGGATAGAATTCGCATATGCCGGATAAGGCAAATGCCTTGAGCCAAGGAAGCTTAAAATAATCACAGTATCGCTTATATTTTGAAGGGTAATATACGAAAACAGCCACTGCATAAAGTTGTCCTTGAACATTGGGCGCACGGCAAAGCAAAGCACCGCAAACAGGATAATATCAAGCTTTGAAAGCAAGGTCAAATTTCCGCTGAGATAACAGTAAATAGCCGTACCCAAATCGGCTGCAAGAACGCCTAGCATCGTCAATAGGGTAACTTTTTTAGAATACTTGGGTTGTAAAAGGGATGCCATCAACAGCACATTGGCTGTAGTAGAAATTATTGCTCGTAACAAGTCTGGAAAAATATCAATCATTGCTGCGACCCCCTGTCTTAATGTTACAAAAAATGTCTGTCTTTTAGTTGTCCATTTCCTTTTAATTGTCCGTTTCCTCTTAATCTGTATTGCCAAAACTTTCCTGCTTTAACAGACTGAAAGCGATTTATATCTATCCAGAACATCAATATCTGGCGACTGATGTTTAAACAACCACATTCGTATTTATGTAGTTAGCTACCTCTCTCAGTTTTGTATGATACTTCTCCAATACGGCAGCAGTTACTATTTATTGTAGCAAAAAAAGTTGGAATTACAATAGATTTGTCTAAATGCATATTGATCTGTATACATAGTATCTTATTAGAAATTTAGAAATGTATTTGAACTCAGTAGTAATAGATGTCTATTATCGCGTTTCGATTCGATTAGCAAGCAAAGAAACTCAAAGGTTAAAAGAATTTTAAAATACACTTTACAATAAAAGTAGAATTTAATAATTCATTTAACGAAGAAACTCAAAATAAATACGATGAAATTCAAGAAATTTAACATAAATATTTCACTTGACTTATAATATTTTCCATGGTATCATAAAAAAGTATTTTAAATAAAGAATTGATTCCACATATTTTCGTAGGTCATTTTTTTGATTTACTAAAGTATGTGTTTTTTTATTAGGGATATAATAATTTTAAGGAGGTATCTTTCATGAATAAAGGTACTGTAAAATGGTTTAACGCGCAAAAGGGATTTGGTTTCATTTCTGACGAACAGGGCAATGATGTATTCGTACACTTCTCAGGTCTTGCAATGGATGGTTTCAAGTCTATTGATGAAGGTCAGTCCGTAACATTTGATGTTACACAGGGACAACGTGGACCACAGGCTGTCAACGTACAAATTGCATAAGCAAAGGTTGATATTAAATGGGATCGCTCTTGAGCGATCCTTTTTTATTTTTCTTCTTTTTTTATACTTCAATCAATTCTCCTAGAATGCACTTAGACGCTGTATGATCTAAGCATGATAACCTTGTCTGAGATAAAGAATACCTAATTTTAAGTTCATCATTAAATCTAAGTTCAGAAAATAAGCTTCCCTCTTTTTTTCATTGCATGTTTAAACCTTGAAATTATGTCAATAATTATAGTTAGTTAACCGTATTATCATGATTTACTCATAATTTGTTCATAGTTCTTTCACTATTTGCAAATAGTTTCTTCATAATTTGGTTTTATAATAGGTTTATAAACTTAATAAAGCATATCAGTAAATTAACATAGATTTTTTTCATAATTCTCCCCCTAAAAGCCAGCCTAAAAGCTGGCTTTTCCTCATGTTAATTTTTAACAAATAAAAGAGCAAGATATTTTCAATTATATCTTGCTCTTTTATTTGGTTGTTCTGTATTAGATTTTATAAAACAACTTTTTATTACAATAAATTCTATTCAACTTGTTTTAGAACATAATAACATGGCTTCATGCCTCTAATTGTAACATCACCAGACATCCATTCCCAAAACATATACTTAGAACCGTCAATTTCTTTTATAATATATTTGCCTGCTGTCATATCATTATGATGAATAATATATCCCTTCGTCCAGGTAAGCCAACTAACCGGACTTGTTTCGTCCGAGGATATGTCAACGGCAACCGGTTGAGGCATCTGTCCATTTGGAAGCAGCTTTATACTTAGAAGATACATTTTTCCCTGCCAGCATCTTCTGTCAGGTGTAAAATTCTCCATGTTTCTTACAAAATCAACGGTTTCCCATTTTCCAACTGCATCTTGATCATTGACAAAGGTACAATCCACTCCATCTATTATAGTATCCGTTGTGTCTGCCTTCGTTCTGGTTGCCCCTGTCAGGAAAGCTACTCCGGTGATCAGTAATACCGTGATCGCCATTACTGATAATCGATACGAACTCTTTTTGAATATCTTGATCATTCTTATTCTCCTTTCTATTTTTGATTTGTTATTAATAATACCTGCTATTGCTGGCAAGTATGGCGCCCTTTTTGAAATCTCTGCTAATTTAATTATGGTAAAACCATAGTTTATTACTTCTTCCTTCCTTAAAAAGGATAGTGCCAGTGAGTCACAGCATATTTCCCTATCCTCTCTCATTTTATGAAAGCCATACCAAATCACTGGGTTGAACCAGTAAATCACGCATAAAAAACTCACCAGATAATTAATAAAAATATCTTTCCTCTTTACATGTGCTAATTCATGCAAAATAACATACTTAAGGTTTATCAAATCACAATTATCTAAAAAATTTTCAGGTATGATTATGATTGGTTTTATACACTTTAGCACACATGGGGTATTAACGATATCAGCTTCTATCAGACTAATATCTTCAGATATATTCATTAGGCTTTTACAATCGTTTAATATTGATAAAACAGACTGGTCTTTTATACAGGGACGTTTCTTAATACGCCTCATAAATAAAGCATTATTGATGAACACTACAAGGCCAATCATACACATGCCTAATACCCAAATGAATGGAACCGCATCTTTTACTAATTGTATAATATTATGTGATGTATCCACTGATTTTACTAAGGATATCGAGGTTAGCTCGCCATTATCAGCAGTATTAGCAATATTCTCAGTCTTCCTATTATCAATTTGTGAGGAATCTACCAGAATATTCCTTCGTTCACTAGCGCTAGATTCATAGGACGGTGCGTAATTATAAACACTTATACTACTAGATGGAGCAACTGGTAACAATAATCTCAAAATTAATATAAACCAAAGTGCATACTGAAATTTGATTCCAATCTTGTCTTTAGCAATTAATTTAGTTAAAAGAATACAAGCTACTATAATACTGCCCATATAGGATAGCTGGAAGATCTTTTGAAACAATATGGAAAGTAATGTCATGTCTTTGACTTCCTTTCATTAAGGATGGACTTTAATTCCTCGATATCATCTTTTGATAAATTTTCTTCTTCGATAAAGTTAAGAAGCAAAGTTTTTAATGAACCATTATAGACTCTATTTAAAAACGACTTGTTTTCTGTTTTTCTGCACTCTTCTTCATTTATTAAGGAATAATACTTATATTCCCTTCCGAATTGTTCATATCCAATTATATTTTTTTCAATTAGACGACTAATTAATGTTTTTACTGTTTTCGGTTTCCACTTCTGGTTATCTTTTAATTTTTCAATAATTTCCTGTGCGGTACAATTCGGGTTATTCCATATAATCTTCATTATCTCCCATTCGGAATCCGATATTTTTGAAGCTCTGCCCATAATATTACCTCCTTATGGATTACATATGTAATCTTTGTAATTATTTTACTGCCTATGGATATTTTTGTCAACCTTATAAATTCGAAATCTTTTTTTGCTTATAAATTAGAAATCCTTTTGTACGCTTATCGGGTAAAACAAAGCTATCCAGACTAACCCGATTAAAAATAGTATAAACAATGATGTACGACAACGAGGGTTGAAAGAATGCAATGCTTGGATTTTGCTCTATAAAAATAAGCCGAGAATGTGAATTAATATAAGAATGTAAAAGAATTATGCAACACCAAATACAACAAAAAAAGACCCCTGAAAAACCAAGAGTCTTAGCATCGAGGCGACGGGATTCGAACCCACGGCCTCTGCGTCCCGAACGCAGCGCTCTACCAAACTGAGCCACGCCTCGATAAATATTCAAAAAATGATTTCTTAATGGAACCATTTCTTTCGTTTCAGTGTCTAATACTCAAGCACTGCATTAGATATTATCTAATAAAAAAGCTCAAAAGTCAACTATAATTTTCATATTTTCTACCATTAATTTTAGATCGTTAATTTTAGATACTCCAATATTTTATAATAGATACAATCACAGAATTAATCCCTTCCGCTGTTCCATCTTTGCTAGGATACTAATTTCTGTCCACTAACTGTCATTCGACCGCAAGTTCGCCCAATTCCAGATATGAAATTATCCGCAGTTCACAAAATTCGCACTGCTCCTATTCCGATAAGGGTAAGACTCTCTTTCCTGACCCACACGAATGTCAGAACAGGGGCTGTGACTATTCCTATTAAATTTCTTGTACTGACATATATTTGACAAGGCAATAAGATAAAACCTAATATATCGTTTTAACGGAGGACTCATCATGAAATATATAAATTTCCTATTCTTACTTATTATTCTTCTTTTCCTAAGCGGCTGCAGCAATCCCAGCAATGGAACGCCCTCCCCGACAAACGGATTGGATCCCTCCATTGGCGCTACTCCTTCTATATCGATTTCACCAACAATAGCTCCAACCGAATCCCCCTCTCCAACTACCGTTCCTGCTCCAACTGAAGCTATAACCGAAGGTGTTCCCCAAACCCCAGATAACAATTCCGCTCAGCAGCTATTAAACAACATGACTCTGGAAGAAAAAGTCGGTCAGATGTTCCTGGTTCGTTGTGACAAAGCAACTGCTCTCGATGATCTGAAACAGTATCATTTTGGCGGCTTCCTGCTATTCTCAGAGGATTTTAATAATCAAACCAAAGCTAGTATGCAGGAAATCATCTCCGGCTATCAATCTGCTTCTCAAATCCCACTACTCATTGGTGTAGATGAAGAAGGCGGCACAGTTAACCGAATTAGTAAATATCCAGCCTTTCGCAAGGTGCCCTTTCGATCTCCTCAGGATTTATTTCAATCAGGCGGTCTTTCTCTGATAGAAACGGATACGAAAGAAAAAGCGGAGCTCTTAAAAAGCCTCGGTGTAAATTTAAACCTTGCTCCTGTCTGTGATGTTTCCATGAATCCTAAGGACTTTATCTACAAGCGTTCCTTTGGACAGAATGCCGAGCGAACCTCTGAATATGTAGCAGCCGTTGTTGCAGCTATGAAGAATAAAAATATTGGGTGTACCTTAAAGCATTTTCCCGGCTACGGAAACAATATCGATACTCATACCGGAATCGCGATTGATAAACGCAGCAGGGAAGAATTTTATACCACAGATTTTCTACCCTTTGAGGCAGGTATTAATGCCGGTGCCGAAAGTATTCTGGTATCACATAATATCGTTATGGCCTTTGATAAAGCATATCCTGCTTCCCTATCCAGTAATATTCATACGATCCTAAGAAATGATTTAAAGTTCCATGGCGTCATTATAACGGATGATCTTAGTATGGATGCCATCAAGAACTATACGAACAACGGCGCAGCAGCTGTGCTAGCTGTCCAGGCAGGAAATGATCTGCTGATTGCTTCTGACTATAAAGTACAGATTCCTGCCGTTATCTCAGCCGTAGAAAATGGAGAGATACCGATCGATATTATCAATGAATCTGTTCTGAGAATTCTTGGCTGGAAGCTTTCACTTGGGTTAATTCAATAGCTGATTATGTCATTATATTTCATATCTTAGCCACTAATCTTGCTGCTGATTAAATTACTTATTCACTAACACCTACTGGAAAAAGCTCTTCTTTCAAACTTTTTCTCCAGATCAGAATAGCATATACCATAAGAATACCAACCTGAGCTCCTAGAATGATCAACCCTTTACGATCAATAGCATCACTGGTCGTGCTGGCAATAAAATCATGGGCAACATGCCAAATGATTACGAACCAAAGGCTTTTTGTTATAGACACAATCTCTGCAAGAACAAAGCCTACTAAAAAAGCAAAGAGTATTTGCAAGATCACATATAATGGACTTTTGCCATTCAGGAAATTAATGCTATGCAGCAAGCCAAAAATCACAGCAGTCCAGATAATAGCTCTTTTACTACCCTGTAATTCCATTGTTTTAAGTGAAAGTCCTCTGAAATATATCTCCTCATTAAAGCCCACTGCAATTGTAAAGGCAGCTATTATTACATACTGAGATACAGTGATTTCTGAAAGAAAGCCATAAGCAGCAATCGGAATAATTTCCATAACGATCAGCGGGGCATACCATAATACATTATGATGATTTTCCTTTGTAGATCTTTGAAATCCATAATCTTTAATTCGGTATCTTGATCTCGCCATAATAAGGATTCCAAGCACTGCTGAAATACTTAGGAATACCGTTGTTACTATTAATTGCTGATTTCCTTCCAAGCCAATAATCTGTGGTACCGCTGATCCCAAAGCTGTCATAAAGGTACAGAGTAGTCCGAATAAGATTACTGTAATATAGGAATGCTTCCCTGCAAATGTTTTTTTCATTTACTGTTCCTCTTCTTTCTTTAACTTAAATATTAATCCCATAAAGGAATTTGATAATAATCTTCGATTTTCTTCATCACTAAAGCGGCAGCTATTTGTTGCAAACATGGAAGCTATCCCATGAGCTGTAAGCCAAACCCCCGTATATAGCTCCTGTGCTGCTGCTTTGCTTAATCCGGTTCTTTCGCTTAACATTTTTATTACATCCTCATCCCCCTCGGTTGAAACTACAATGTCCATCATACTCTGCTCCTGAAAAGTGTCTGTCATAAATAACAGTTGAAACAGATTCTTTTCTTCTTTGGCGAACTTAATATAGGTCAGTCCTACACCAAGGAACCCGTCGGCCGAATTACCAAGGGCATTTAACATCTGTTGGTTATAGATATCCTCTGCTGCCTTATATACTGCCAATTTTAATCCTTCCATGGAACTATACTCTCGAAAAATCGGATGAACAGAACAACCTAATTCATTCGCCAAATCCCGTGCATTTAAGCTATAAAATCCTTTTTCCCTGACAATTCGAATAGCTCCTTCCATTATAGCTTCCTTTGATACTTTTATTTTAGGTGGCATGTTTTATCCTCCTGATATCCATATTTTAACTACTTATTACTTAGCGTCAATTACAAAATCTCATAATATAACATTAGTTACTTAATAATTGTTGCATAACATTAATTAAATAACATTTGTTACCTAACACTTGTTACTTATTATACTATTGAAACTTCATTCTGTCAATAGTCGATAAAACGTAACAATCTATAGTTCGATAAAACGCAACAATCTATATATAAAATCATTATAATTATGCTGTCTAGTACATGAATTTTCGTATGACCACTTCTAGTTTCATTTAAAAATACTAATACTAATCTATCCGTTTTTCTTACAAGCACCGCCTGCCAACTACTATTTATTTCATTGTAGTATTGAGCTCTCGCCCTAAAAGTGCTATACTTCTTTCTTGGATTTACGTCTGACAGGAGGATCTTATGGGGATATCCAAATTTTACAAAATGTTATCTGTTTTAAACCAGCTTCGCTGGAAGATTGCTGCAAAAAGTATACTTACTGGCTTTATTGCAGGTTTATTGGTGGTTTTATATCGCTTAGGCATTGAATATGGAACTGAAGCTGCTCTAACAATATATACCTTTCTAAAAAAGAATCCAATTGCAATTATTCCCTGGTTCCTATTTGCTATAATGATCGGCTGGTTTCTATCATGGTTAGTTAAAATGGAACCCATGGCAACCGGCAGCGGTATTCCTCAAGTTGAAGGTATCCTTCTTTATGGAATGAGAATGAAGTGGTATACCATTTTACTTGTCCGCTTTACCGGTGGTATTCTTGCTTCTTTTTTTGGTGTTTCACTGGGAAGAGAGGGTCCGTCGATTCAAATCGGAGCCTCCGGCAGTCAGGCAATTGCACCTAAAATAAGCGGCAATAAGCTGGAAGAGAATTATCTAATAACCGGAGGCGCGGCCGCCGGTCTTTCCGCTGCCTTTAACGCACCTTTATCCGGTATTATATTCGCTTTAGAGGAAGTCCACCGCAGCTTTTCTCCACTAATTCTTATTGCGGCCACTACTGCATCCTTAACCGCTGATGTTGTATCGAAATATTTCTTTGGATTAAAGCCTGTTCTGGATTTCATAGCCATACCGCAGCTTCCCGAGAAATTTTATTTGTGGCTCTTACCAATCGGCATGTTCTCTGGATTGATTGGCTCAGTTGCTAATACATCATTGCTTAAAATGCAACGCTTTTACGAAAAAGTTCCAGTAGCTATTCGTCCTTCGATTGCACTCATCCTAGCCATCCCCTGTGGCTTATTCCTGCCACAGATTCTGGGCGGAGGGCAGAATTTAATAAAATTATCAGAAAACGGAACCGCGTCCCTGGAGTTTCTTATCCTTCTTCTTGTTTGTAAACTTCTTTTTACATGCATTTGCTTTGGCAGCGGCATTCCCGGAGGTATCTTTTTACCCATTCTTTCCATCGGTGCATTATCGGGAGGTCTGCTTGGTTTAATTGCAATACAGTTTGGTGTTCCTGCAGAATACATAGCTACCTTTGCCGTATGCGCCATGGCCGGAGCATTATCCGGTTCGGTAAAAGCACCGATTACCAGTATTTTGCTGACAGCTGAAATGACCGGTTCTCTCGTACATTTACTTCCTGTAGCTGCCTGTTCCTTCATAGCCTTATTCTTATCGGATTTTATGAAGATAACACCGATTTATGAGGCATTGCTTGAGCGAATTGTAAGTAAAAACGAAGAATCGACCAAAAGTAAAAAGTCTGGAATATTATTGGAATTCCCTGTAGAATTTGGTAGCACTATATGCGGGAAAAAGATCAATGAAATAAACTGGCCCGCTCAATCTCTGGTTGCGGGGATACACCGGGGTAATTCGGAGATTGTTCCAAATGGAACAACGACGATCATGGCTGGGGATTATCTTGTTGTTTTATCTTCTGAGCAGGCACTTGATGATATTAACTCACATATGAAAGCATTATGCTATTCAAATGAGTAAAGTATATACATAACTAGCTTTATTTTTAATCGTTCCCGCGCATCATCTATCGGATTATTATTCTGTAAGATACCTTCTTTATGTAGCACAACCAATCACGGGAAGCAGCTCTCCTGCCAATATCTGTTTGTTCCATAACTACTCCAAAACACTTAGTTTGACTATGCCGCTCACTGGCAATTAACGTAATCAGACTTGCACCCACTAAGTGATCCAGCTTTGCTGGACACGCTCCTATTAATATAGAAAAACCCCAAGTTGACTTATTGTCAACTTAGGGCGACTATTATGTCCACTTACTACTTAATCTCAAATCTCTCTGCTATCAGGTAATACGGAACACGCTAATATCATATTTCAAATACTGGTAAAGTTTAAACATACTAGGTTTTACGTCGGATCTTAGATACTTTCTTTAACCTTTTACAGTTATATTTTTTCTGATTTGCTTAACCTTACCGCTATATAGCTTAAATGTGATTGTTATCTTTGCTTTACCTTTTCCAACTGCTGTTATAACTCCTTTTTTGTTAACCTTCGCAACCTTGCTGTTATCCGATTGATAGCTTACGGTAACTCCTCCAATTGCACTTTCGGTCGTTTTGTCTGTGTGCTTGGATACGATCTCCAGAGTTGGAGGCAGCGCAACTTCAATTTTTGTCGTTTTTCTTTTATTGGATAAGGAAAGTGTCTCTTTTTGTACAGTTGCAGTGATTTGGTCACTCAGGCTGGCAACCAGTTTATTTCCGGCCTTTTCCTTAAGAATCACATAGTCAGAACAATGTACGATATCCAGAGTAATATATCCCGCTTCATCTACAACATACTTGCTGCTATATGGCAGGGTGTCCAATTTATTAGTTTTTTTGTTCCAATGATATGGAACTACTTTCATACCGCTAGTTATTCCTTCCATATCACCCGCATAAACCTTTACGGATGCTTGTGCCGGAAGAACACCCTCATGTTTAAAATTAATAACTACTCCAACTTCCTTACTGAGCGCTTTGGGTATATTCTTCTGGTCTTTGACAGCAATAACATTTAGGCTGATATTAACATCCTCTAACCCGTTGACCGTTGGATTTATATTGTCTTTACTAAAATTCCAACTATAAATTTCTTTTCCGCTCTTGTCATTGACTGCAACAATTAATGATTTATCCGATTCTTGGACTGCCTTCAAAAGCTTGGAATCAAGGTATAAATCTGTAAAGCCACTATCCACTACAGCAAGATTTAGTCCCGTTACCCCTTCCTGTTGCAACTGCTCCTTAATCTTGGACGGTTCGAGAGCCAGGGTAGCTTTACCATCTGAATCTGCAATAACAGAAGCTGTAGCATCAACATTTACAATTCCTAAGACTGGAGCTGACGTTGGTACTGCTGTCGGCGTTGCGGTTGGTACTGGCGAGATCGATGGTACAGCAGGTGAACTATAAATAGGAGGCTCATAAGAAGGCTCGCTTGGGACTACGGTAGGAATTGCTGTTGGTGTTACCGTAGGCGTTTCCGTGGGTGCTACTGTTGGCGTCTCTGTTGGTGTTGCTGTTGGTTCAACCGTCGGCGTTGCTGTTGGTGTTACCGTAGGCGTTACTGTTGGTGTTACCGTCGGTGTTACCGTAGGCGTTGCTGTTGGCGTTACCGTAGGTGCTACCGTAGGCGTTACCGTAGGCGTTACCGTAGGCGTTACTGTTGGCGCTACTGTCGGTGTTGCTGTTGGCGCTACCGTTGGTGTTGCTGTTGGCGCTACTGTCGGTGTTGCTGTTGGTGCTACTGTCGGTGTTGCTGTTGGCGTTACGGTTGGTGTTGCTGTTGGTGCTACCGTCGGTGTTACGGTTGGGGTTGCTGTTGGTGCTACCGTCGGTGTTACGGTTGGTGTTGCTGTTGGCGCTACTGTCGGCGTTACGGTTGGGGTTATCGTTGGTGTTACTGTCGGTGTTGGGGTTGGAGTCACAGCTAATACAACCTCCCCCTTTTTATTCAGAATATATTCTGTATTTGATAATATAAAATTAGGGATTGGATCTTCATATTGATAATATTCCATACCAAAGATATATTGTTTATTAGCTGTATATCTTTCCAATGTTAGTAGTATTTTACTTTCACTGGTTAGCTTATCATATACTCCTATCTTGGCATTTCTTTCGAGATAAATATCCTGTTTTTGAACCTGGTTTGGCATATTGACATCCCCAGTTAAGTTAAGATAACTTGGTTCCTTAACGTAAATTGCATTTCCTGATCTACTTGCTGTATTCCCTTCGAAGGTAGCGCCATTAATATTTAGAGTTCCATTTGTATCATTGACGATACCTCCACCTATTGAAGTTGAGTTATCCTTTATGGTCGCACCCTCAATTGTTGTGACCCCCATATTCCATATGGCTCCACCTTGGGATGACTTAAGTGTAACATTATTGCATACTTTCAATTTTGCATCATTAACTGTCATCAAAATGCTTTTTTCAAAACTACTATCAAAAGTCTCTTTATTCCCATCAAACACGAGGTTCCCTGATGCTCCTGTAGCATCACCAATCGTTAAACTGGAATATTTCGTAACTATTATCTGAAAGAATGAAGAACCTCGTTTAATAGTTACTGTTTTGCTCGGATCCTCCGGGCCTGTGATAAGCAAATCTGTAGCATTTACCTCAATACTTGATTCTTCTATAAGATCACTCTGTACAATTATTCTGTCACTAAACGAACTGTGCTTAACCGCTTCATACAAGGTAGCATATGGATGTTTTTTTGAACCGGTACCATATATATCACTTGCACCTTCTCCTCCCACATACACTAAATCACGTTCGTCTGGATCACTTGCATGAGCAATCACTGTTCCTTGTGTCAACTGAAGCATAAAACAAATCGCCAGGAAGATTGATAACATTTTTTTCATTTTACGTTTTTTCATTCTTGTTCTCTCCATTTTCCTTAGTAATTTACTGATATACAATGCTAATTTTGATTAATTTCTCAGAGCCGTTACTCAAATGATCTATTGCTCCTGTAAGGATGATTAATGATCGGGCGATAATCATTTCGATATCATCATTTAGCACCGTATTATTGAAAATAGTATATTTACTAACTGGTCATACACGGACTACCAGCTAGTTTATCCATAATACTAATAGATAGGATTTTTAAAGTCAATAAAATGCTACTTTTCAACAAATGCTTCTAGTAAGAAATCGCTTAATCGCCTTTATTTTCAGTGCTTTGACCGCCTAATTTTTTTTGCAATCGAAAACTTAAACCATGTCGTGTTTTTACAATAGAGAAAATTGCGACTCCGAAGAACCAGACTAAATTCCCATATTAAATTGTCGAATAATCATGTAAATTAAGATAAAACTAGATTATTACATTATAAAGAGGACACTTTATGGAGAATACTCCCTTACCCGCAAAAGATATGCGCAAGCCTCAGTATATCAAAAAATCATCACTAAAAAATATTGGCCTGAAGTTATATTCCTACTGGATCCTGAAGGACGGTTACATATCTCTCCCCTCCGATACTGCTGTTCATATTGCTTATATCATTGAAGGATATGGGATTTCTGAGATTGCAAAAGTAAAAGCAGGAGACGTTGTGGCTTTTGGGCTAAATCGTGCACCTGTTCGTTTTTCCGTGCATAATATGCGTTGTTTTATCCTTGATATGGATTTTTCGCTTTTTTATTCTATCACCGGCTTAATACCTTCTATTAGCAATTCTCCTCTTTTCCTTGATAAAGCTAATCTCTTCTTCCAGATGGGGCAGCGACTATTCCCTCATCCTGTGAAATACTGGATTCATAATATTGAAATATATATTCCTCGTATGTTAGAGAAAAGCAATTATCCCATAAACGACACATTGAATAGAGTGATAGCTGCAACCAGAGAACTGGAATGGGAAGATGATTTTAACACCATAGCAAACGGTTTAAATGTATCCTACCGACAATTGCAAAGAGATTTCAATTCTATTCTCGGTCTCACACCAAAGGAGTATAGGAGTATTCTTCGTTTTTATGCTGCTGCACATAGTCTGAAGCATGAAAAAATAGTGGATATCGCCCGTATCAGCGGCTTTTTTGATCAATCACATATGACAAAAGAAATTAAGAAGAGATCCGGTTGGACACCGAAGGAATTGAGCGGACATTATTACTTCTAATATAGTTTTTGCATTCTTCAGGATTAATTTCATTTTAGTTCGTTTCGTTTTCATTACCACGGGCTCAGGGCTCATGATACATTGTAGATCATATTCATAAATAGTCTATCCTGTTTTATACCATAAGATAGATTTCGCTCAACACTGGCGCAGCTAGGATTTATTGTAATACACGAGAATATGAGCCTGCCTTCCGATCTGGAAGGCAGGCTCTCTGCCATTAGTCTCAGATTATTATTGTTCCAATAACTTTTCGGATTCCCAGCTTTACCCCACGGCTATCACTGGATTTATACATGATTCTTTACTTTTTTGTCTGTCCTGTTTTCCTCACGCCATTTCCATCAACCTGATATCCGTCAATCTTTGTATTTCTGGCAAGAGTACCGTCGGATTTGAGATAATACCATTTACCAGCATTCTTAATCCATTTACCAGCAACCATGATACCATCCTTATTGAAGTAATAGCGCTTTGTATGGCCGTCAGTCCCCAAATCCTGAAAGCCGACCAGCATGCTGTTCCCTGAATAGAACCTTCAGTTTTGTTTTTGATCCTTTACCCAACCGGTTTTTAGTGTACGGGAGGTTTCAAAGAAATAAGTTACTCCTTCCATGGTCTGCTTCCCGGTGAGTACTTTGCCTTCCTTGTAATACAAGTATTGCCCAGCATCGTTAAGCGCCCAGCCATTCGCTGTATCAACATCAATGATTAGCTTGATATAGCGGTGCAACATGACAGAAACCTCAGCGCGAGTGGCTTTGGATTTTGGATTGAACTTATTTCCTTTGGCACCCATCATGATACCCGCCTGCTGTGTGGCAGTCAAGGCTGCTTTATAGGTATCTCCAATGCTGGAGGCATCCGCATAGACCGTAATCTCACGGATCGATGGCAGGTTATAACCAGTAGCCTTTGCGTAGTTTGCAAAAATCAATGCAGTTTCCTCACGGGTAATTGCACGGTTCGGTTCGAATTTGTTATTTCCTGTCTTCGAGAAAATACCTTTTTGATATGCCCATTCTATGTAAGGACGGACAGCACTGTTACTTTTTACATCGCTGAAGGTATTGGTTTTATAATCAGCCTTATTCACCCCTGCCAGACGTCCAAGTGCTGTTACCAGCATGCCTCTGGTCATGGCTGCATTGGGTGAGAATGCTGTTTTTGAAGTTCCTGTCAGCAATCCACGTCCTGTCACATAGTCAATGGAATCCTTTGCCCAGTGAGACCCAGTATCTTTGAATTGAACAGTTGGATCGGTATAGCTGATACCATAAATAGAAAAATGGTTCGTTGTAAAAATAATACTTTGTGTATTAGCATCATAGGCTGAACCTGGCACACGAGTTACTTTGCCCTTTTTGTCTACATAAACCGCATAAAGGTATCCAGGTTTTTCGTTTTTAGCTGGAGTATACGGTATACTTACATATACTGAACCCTTTCCAAAATTAGTTACACTTCCCGCTCCGGCTTGATAGCTTGCCTTGAAATCAAAAGCAGGGCGTCCTTCGATCGCATTCTTCGCCGCTGTGCCTAACTTTGCACTGTCAGTTTTGGTCGCTGTAAGCTGCACATCTGCATTTGCTTGTCTGTTAATTTCACTAATTGCTGCATTATTCAGACCTATAACGATATCCGGCCGCTCAATGGTTAGCTCTAATCCCGCAATTTTATTGCTGATCACCTGGAGCTGAGCGCTAATTGGAAGGTTAACTGTAACTGTATTAGCATTCTTTCCGCCTGTGGAAACATTGACG
>JAEWMZ010000064.1 GCA_023392995.1 Bacillota bacterium | reverse complement strand
GCAGATGATCACCGTACTCCTTCAAGGCCTCCCGGTTGACACGGATACCTCTGACTTCCATGTCATAAAGGGTATAGATGAGTGGCATCTCAATGGTTTCAAACAGCTGCAGCATTTCCGCACGGAACAATAAATCCCGCAGCTTCTCGGCTGCACGAAAGGCAATGTAGGTACCATAGCATACATAATGTAAAAACGCCTCAGGTTTTTCTTCCATCGCTTTTTCCAGAGCATCCTTCCCTAACAAATCCTCTCTGGATGGAACGGTCATTGCAAGGTAATCTCTTGCGATATCATCATAGTGATAAGTATCTGTTAATGGATTTAAAAGATATGCTGCAATTGCCGCATCAAACATATTATCCTTCTCACTCACAGGAAGGAAAGGAAGCTGTTCCTTCAATCTGATTACTGCTACACAATAACCTTTTCGTGCTAGCAAAGCCGCCTTTTCACTCAGATATTCACTGGTCATAAAACCGCAGCATTTGATAAAACTAACCTGTCCCTCTTCTTTACAAAGAGAAACACCTAAAAGACGTCCATTTTCGTGTACCATCTGAAGCCCGATGGCATGAGCACCCTTTTCTGACATATCAGCAAAAATCTGTTCTGCAGCTGCAAAATCCTCGACCAGACAAAAACCTTCCTCTGCACCAGTGGAATGCTTTACCTCCGGTGTCTTTGTCTGAAATCTAGTCAGCAGGTTTTTGAACTCCAGACGCTTGAACAGCTGATACACTTCTTCATTATACATATGATCAATGGTTGCCTTTTCTATATTAAATTCAAGCTCGCAGTCTACGCAAATGGTCGCCAGCTGCTTCGATAAAAACGCAAGTTCTTTATTATCCCTCAAAGAATTTGTCACCTTGCTCGGTGACATCTCATCAATATGCTCATAAATATGTTCAATTGATTTATAAGCGTCAATTAATTTAGCTGCCGTCTTCTCACCAATCCCCGGAACGCCAGGAATATTATCGGAGGTATCGCCCATGAGTCCTTTTAAATCAATGAACTGCGTGGGGGTTACATGATATTTTTCTTCCACATCTTTTGCCAGATAATCTTCAATCTCAGTCCCGGTTCTCTTTGTCTTGGGAATACGAATCTTGATTTTTTCTGAAGCCAGCTGTAATAGATCCCGATCACCGGAAACCAGGGATACATGGTTTCCTTCCTTTTCTGCCCGGGTTGCCAAGGTTCCCAGGATATCGTCCGCCTCAAAGCCAGGCTTCTCCAGAACCGTAATATCCATCGCCTTAAGCACCTCTTTCATCAGAGGCACCTGTTCTCTTAACTCCTCCGGCATTCCCTTTCTGGTTCCCTTATATTCAGCGAACATCTCATGACGAAAGGTTGGATGATGAAGATCAAAGGCAACCGCCAGGTAATCCGGTTTTTCCTCCTCCAATATTTTCAGCATAATATTAATAAACCCAAGCACTGCATTGGTATGCTCCCCTTTTGACGTTGTCAAATCGGGTAACCCATAAAAGGCTCGGTTTAATATACTGTGACCATCAATTAATACTATTTTCTTATCCATTTATCATTTTCACAGCAGAATATCACTGTGAATCCTCCTTCCAACCGTTATCACTTCAGATCATTGGATCACTCAAGCTTGCTGCTATTGTCCGATCTGATTCAATCCAAACCACTTAACTCATTCAAATATAATTGTAATTCATAATCTATCCAATCATCATTCCCGTGATTAAATTCATGTCGAATGCGGTATTTACTCTGAGCAGCGCCCGGGTCTACATTAATACTTCTATTAGCATACCCCAAACCTATAAAAATTGCCATAAAAATCATGGCCAAAACAAGAACCACTTTTTTTCTATAGTACACATATTTCACATGAAGAATTCTCTCCTGCGTCCGTTCTAGCTTATTTTTCAAATCCAGGCTAAAATTATCTGAAAGATTACGATCCTCATTCAACTGCTTCATAGCCGTTAACAAGGCATAGTAAACCTCAAGCTCTTCGTGGCATTCATGGCAGGAATTCACATGGTCAATAAACTCTTCCAACTCCTCGAGCTTTAACTTATTATCTATAAATGGTGTTATCTTACTTTGCGCCGTACGGCAATCCATACTACCAGCTCCTTCGTAGGCACGCTTAAGCCCGCTAATTAAATAATATATTATATTTTTCCAGGCAATTATTCAACAACTAATTATTTTTTTATTATTGATACATTTAATTATTATAGCATGGATAGCAAAGCATATGCTATAGTTGTGTGAAAGAAGCTAAGTATTATTAAGCTTTCGTTTCGATTCCTGTTATGTTTTTTACTAGATTATTACCAGTTTTTTAGCTTTCGATGAAATCATCCCCCCTATAAATCGATGCCTTTTTGCAGATAAATATATTTTTCTTATTTTTTTAGAATCAGTCTTGCATTTTAAAAACAATTGTGTTAAAATAATCCTCGTCGTTAACGCGGATGTGGCGGAATGGCAGACGCAGCAGACTCAAAATCTGCCGGGCTAACACTCGTGGGGGTTCGAGTCCCTTCATCCGCACTCGA
>JAEWMZ010000474.1 GCA_023392995.1 Bacillota bacterium | reverse complement strand
AGGAAGTAGAATCTTTATCTGCAAATGTAAAAATGGGACTCAAGATGAAAATGAAGCGTGGAGAAATGATTGGTTTCAATGGATGCCTTGGGTATGATTATAATCCCGATGATAAAACTCTTTCTGTTAATGAAGAGGAAGCGGATATAGTCCGATTTATTTATGACATGTATATTCAGGGATATGGAACGACTACTATTGCAAAGCGCCTGATTGAACTTGGAAAAAAGAACAAAAAAGGCGAAGTCAGCTGGCATACCCATGGCGTTATGGGAATCATTAAGAATGAAAAGTACAAGGGAGACATTCTTCTTGGAAAGACATTTACCACAGACCCGATTTCCAAACGAAGACTTGCGAATATGGGAGAAGAGGATCAGTTTTATATTCGTGACCATCACGAAGCCATTGTTTCCAGAGAGATTTGGGATGAGGCTGAAAAGATTCGATTAAAGCGATCTATTAATAAAGTAGTGGAGACTACAGGCAATCGAGAACGCTATACCAGACAATATGCATTTAGCAGCATGTGTGAATGTGCTTTTTGCGGAGATAAGCTGACCAGAAGGACGTTGCACAGCAGTTCTAAATATGAGAAACCAGTCTGGAAATGCATGAATGCTACAAAGCATGGAATTAGTAATTGTCCAAACTGTAAATCCATTGATGAAAACATATTAGAAGGTGCATTTATAGAAGCATTTTCTTTACTGGCTGGTAATTTTGATGATGTTCTGGATGTAGTCATGAATTATGTAGAAGAAACCGCTAATAATGATGAAGATGTCCGAAAGCTAAAGCAGATAGAGAAAGATATTTCTGCATTAGAATCAAGAAAAAGCAGAATGACAGATATGCTCATCGATGGTACAATTACAAAAGAGGCTTATGACGATAAATTAACAGAAGTAATGAGAAAGCTTCATATCTGTATGGAAAAGAAGCTTTTATTACAGGAAAGTATCGGTAAGCAGAAAGATGTTGGCAAGCGAATGTCAGACCTTCGGGAGACACTGAAGCAAGAAGATATCCTTGATGAATTTGACCGGGTTGTATTTGAAAGTATCATCAACAAGGTTTATGTCGGTGGGTACGATGAAGATGGAAATCCGGATCCGTATAAGCTGACTTTTGTATTAAAGGGAAATCAAAGCAGTACGATTCCTAATGCAAAAGAGAGTATGAAGGCTAAGAATTCAAAGAAAGGGATAAAGGTGTCATAAGATGAAGAAACAGCTGGCAGAAGTTGTTGATGGGACTGAAATCAAAGAAATAATTGAGCAGGAAATTTTGTACTCATGCGAGAATAACGGGGCGAACTATTTGTGTTCAACAAAGAATAACGCCACATGTGGAAACGGTTTGCTTGCTGTCGCGGAAAGCCCCTGTTTAAGCGGGTTTACTGGCGATTGTGCAGAAAATGTATCTGTGTTATTACCTGAAATATATGTACTTTTTTGTGTGGGTTTGAAAAACAGTGTAACGGTATAGAACCTGATGGCGTACCTCGGAAGTTGTCCGCTAAATACTAGCAATTTGACAGGTAGAAAAGGTCAGAAGCCGACGTACGCGAAAGGGTGTAAAAACTTATGGAGGATGTATGATATCAATAAAGATAAGGAACCACTAAGGATTATCAGAGGATACGGGTAGAGTGGGATGCCTTATCGGAGAAGAAGGAAAGTCTGCGATAAGTAAGTCTGAACAAGAACAAACTACAATGAAGATTGAATGTATAAATGAGAAAGAGTAAGAAGAGATGTCAACTGGGGAATAGTCCTGGTTGGCTTTTTTCTTGTTCTTTTGGTAGAAAAATGGAAAAACTTGTGATAAAATTGATATGAAACAAAGCTCATAAAATGGAAGAGCCATGTGGAGACTTGCTGTCTGCTGTATAAAGCGAAATAAGTAATGAAAAGTAATGATGATGCAGAGGAGTGAAAGCAGTGCATATTTATGATGCATTAAATGATGTAGTTATAGTGAAAAAACGTGGCTTAACGGCTAATCAATATACAGATGAAATACGAAATAAATTAGATTCAGATGAAGAAAGAAATTTATTTGATTTACTTAAGAATATTTCTTCTTTGGGATATAAAATTGTTAATAGTGGTATTGCGTTTTATCCATATATGATATGGGAAGGCAAAAGAACTTATGCAATAGAAGATATAACAGATGACGATTATTTATTATTAGAATCAATAGATTTGTGTAAAGTACCATTGAATTTAAGAGCCCGTATTACGGATATATTATGGACACAGAAAAAAATGTATCCTGCAGCGATTGTGGCAGCGGAATCATATTTGAAATTGTTTGAGATGTTATTTAAAGATGATGATTGGGTGGGGGTTATTGATAATATTAAGCGTGCCATATACATCTCTGCTCAAGTGAAGAAAAACGACATATATGATGATAGTTGTAAAGCAGTATGGGATCATATTGTTAGAATTAATGGAGAAGACGAACACTTCTTATCAATTACCCTAATAGAAATCGTTTTAGAACAATCATATGGAGATTTGGATGTACTTATACAAATTCTGGATAATATTATAACTCATTTCAAAGATGACATAAATAAAGTGGAAAGAGCCTATGAATTAAAGTTTAAATGTCTTTTGAAAAAGAAGGATAAAACGGCTGTTAAAGAGGCTAATCTGGAATTGGCAGAATATTTGGTATCAATTGCGGAAGGAATTGTGAATAGTAGTATACAAGGAGCAATGAGTGCAGAAAGATATTTCCAGAAAGCGATTATGATATACAGAAGCAATGGAGAAACGCAAAAGGGAGAGCTGGTACATCGTAGGTTAGTAGAAGTACAAAAAGAAATTCCTAAGACTATGGCACATATTACTACATCAATAGATTTAAGTAAAATAAATGACAATATTAATAAAAATATGGATGGATTATCATTTGCAGAATGTGTGATTCGCCTTACACAAATGATAACATTTTACTCCAAAGAAGATATAAAAAAACAAGTTTTCGATGATTTAAGAAAGCACCCATTAAGTCATATGTTTGGAAAAAGTATCGTTAATAACACAGGACAAACAATATTATCTCTTTCACCGTTAGATTTGAAAAATCCAGAAGAAAATCAAGAATTATTGAATTTACATATATTACAAAAAATGTTTGAATTGCAGAAATATACAGGAAATTTGGCTATTCGTTATGCGATGTATCACATTCGTGAAAGGCATAATTTTGAATTAGATGATTTGAATTTTCTTATTAGGGATAATCCGATAATTCCATTGGGAAGAGAAAGAATATTTCGTTCAGCTATATATATGGCTTTAAAGGGACAATGCTATGAGGCGTTACATATTTTAGCGCCGCAAGTAGAAAATCTGTTTAGAAATATTGCCAAGGAGGTTGGTGGCTTAACTGTTACATTGGAAAACGATGGTACATCGAAGGAAAAGGTGTTGAGTTCGATTTTTGATTTGCCAGAACTAATGGACTGTTATGACAATGATATTTTGTTTATATTCAAGGGACTTCTTAATGATCAAGCAGGAGCAAATATAAGAAATAGTATAGCTCATGGAATTATAGAAGAAGGAGATGGAAATTCAGGAGCAAGTTTATATTTTATATGTGCTGTTATTAAATTATTATTATACACATCTGTAAGCTGTTATGATATTGTTAAAAGAAGTGAGAAACTACACTCCTATGTAGAATTGAAGGAGAAAGCAATTGATATAAGAACGGCTAATTAAGAAGTATAAAGTTAATTTATATGAAATAGTTTTAATAATTCACTGACAGCAGACTTCTGCTCATACGTATAGGAAGCTAGGCTTACCGCTTGTGGAGACAGTCTATCTGCTGTCGCGTAAAGCCCAAGTTTAAGCAGACTTGCGGGCTGTTTCAACGAAAATGTATCTGTGCTTTTATCCTATATATCTGTACTTTTTTGAAAAACAGTGCACCGGTATAAAACCTGATGGCGTACCTCGGAAGATGTCCGCTAAGCACTAGCATTTGGATAGACAGAAAAGTATAGAAGTAGATGTACGCGGAAGTTAAATCTTATGGAGGATATAGATATCAGTAAAATATAAGGCACCAGATCTGAACCGGAATTAAATTGCGGTTCAGATTAAATGTAAAAATGAGGAAGAGTAAGAAAAGATGCCAACTTTGGATTAGTCTGGGTTGGCATCTTATGTTCTTTTGGTAGAAAAATGGAAAAATGTGTGATAAAATTGCTATAATGGAGATAGAATCTCGGATTGAATTCTGACAAGCAGGGATAAGGTTAGTGTTGCAAATGAAAGACAGCAATTAGAACCTAAGCCGGAATACGAAAAAATAATCCAATACCCATATGTTTAAATTCTTTGATTTGGACGCATATCCCCAATTTTATGAGAAAAATCTTGAACAGGCATTAATTGAACATCTACAGAATTTTTGTTGGAGTTGGGAAGGAGAAACAGTCCTTCGAGGCTTTGGAAATCACATATGGCGAAAAAGCATTCTATGATGGGGTGCCATTGCAGAAAGTATGAATTTAAAATGCCTTTATAGAGGAATAGTATATTCATATAACAAAAGAGATAATGAAGTAAGTGGAGAATTATAAGAGATTTGAGCATACAACTTCTTCAAAAATGGCAATGCTTATGAAATGCCTGTGCAGCAGCTAAGTATGGTGACAGAAGATGTTTCTCCAAATGGAACGGACTACCAGTAAAACATTAGAGGATTAGAACTGTAGCGAAAATATAATAAAAGGAAAGGTATAGTACTATGAATATTGAGATGAAGGAGGAATACGAAAAAGTCTATATTGAAGAGCTAAGGCTTTCAAAACGTGCCTACAATATGCTTAAAAGGTCAGGAATAAACACTTTGGCAGAATTGACAGAGCGAACAAAAGCAGGCTTGTCTGATGTTCATGGTCTTGGAATTCAAACAATAAACGAAATAGAAAGTATTATCAGTAATCTCGATAACATTGATCTGTACAAAGATGAGGACAATGAAGAAACAGAAGAAATCATAGAATTATCCGAATCTACTCTAAACCGATCCATTTCTGAGTTGAAAGCAAATGTCCGCGTACTTAATGCATTGGCGCGTGGTGGAGTCACCACTGTTGGCGAAATGATTGATCTTAAGCCGAATGATATTATTAAGTTGCGCAATCTTGGTGCTAAATCATATCGTGAACTGATGGATATCATCCAGGCAGTTAAGGAACAGGATAAAGCGTATTTTACAACGGAACAGATTATCAAAAAGGTAAAAGAATATCCGAAAAGAGAATTTGATATAGAGATAATCCACTTATTACAAGATAATTATAGCTTCAAGACAAATTGGCTGACAGAGTGGTTTAATATTACGAGACAACGAGTGGATCAGAAACTGAAGAAGCGTTTCAACACAGGTTGTTGGAGAGGAAGGGAGTTTCTTACAGATGAAATAGACGCAGTTATGTCTATGGTTGCAGCTCACAATTTCATAAATACTGTTGGTGAAAAATCATATTATTTCTTGAATAATAGGGATGATGACTGCACAGTAATTATCGTAAGTGATGAGGAAATTAAGTGTTTTTTTCTGGATGATATGCCGGAAGAATTAAAAGCAAGAATAATTGAAGAAAAGATGCAAACCTATTCTGAGAGCGAATATAGTGATTGGGTAAAGGGTGAATTCATTACTGTTTTGAAAAAATCATATTTCAATCCGTATGATACATCACATTTTAGGTATCTGGCATCGGCTCGAAGAATGTCACAGGATGAGTATGCAATGTTCCTTTATGGAGTGCCATATATTACCAACAAGCATTCCGTAACAGATGATAAAATTATCGATTTCTTAGAGAAGAATAAGGTTGATGGTAAGGTATATATTCCGGCAACACCTGAAACGCATTGGTTGCGTTCGTTCATTTCTCGTTCAGGATATACAGTAGATGATTTTATTAAGTTCTATGGCTATAATACCGTTTTCGAGGAGGCTGCTACAACAGAAATAGATGAGGGTGTTAGCTTATTCAATAAAATTGAAAAAGAAATGAAGGTCTATGATTGCGACGGTAAGTTTGTAGAAAAAGTCTTTGCAAGAAATCCTTTGTTGGGAAATGAGATTATTTCAGAAAAAAATCTGCAGGCTTTGTATGCAAATTCTAAAAACTTTATAGACCAAAAAGTAAGAGATTGTAGTATACAATTACAGCTTGCGCATGATATGCAAATAACTCTTGCTGTTATTAACTATGCTAAAAACTGGGTTAGTGAGGATGATTCTGGCTTTTGGAGATACATTACCTCTCAATTTGGTTATCGTGATGAAAATGGAAAAATTCGTGAAATTATATGCGCTTGCGTGAAAAATGCTATGGTGAAAAATCGCAGGTGGTTTGTAGTTACTAATACAGGTTACCAGTACAAATCTACAATTGTTATTCATGCTATGACAACGAAGCGTACATGGATGGCTCTGTGTGATTTCCTATTCGAATTCTATAAGACAAATCTAGATTGGGTATACATAGAGAATGACCCTATCATCGAGAGAATGGTATTAGCAGTTGGAAACAAACTCTCTGCAGCTGATGACAGCAATATCGATGATATTGAAATCAGCGATAAGGTATATTGGTTCCAAGAGGGTATTAAAAAGCTTATTGTTTATAAGCCGGGCTATGCCGCTAAGGTACTATCTCAAATGATACAAAGAATTGATGCTTTGATTAATCATGAGGAAAAGCCTGCTAAAACATATTTGGATCAGTTGTGCGATGAATGGATTGAGCAGAAGATACTGAGTCTGTCAACTTCGGGACGAACCAGACACACAGGTGAACGAAGAACAGTTATAATTGATTATTCGCGAATCAGATCTACATATCAGCTTAAGAACGAGGACAATGTTGTAATTACTGTTCCGGATGTTCGTATGGAGAAGAACGATTTTGAAGGTATTCGTTTATATGTTTATAACAACGATAAGGTCATCATTGATGGGAAAAGTCTGGCCTTTTATGGAAATGAATTAGGTAAAACATTATCCGGCTTCACATTGAATATGAACGATCTTCTGAAGCGTAATAGTGATAGGACGTTTGCATTCAGAGTGGTTATCATGTGTGACGATGATGAGATATATAATTCAGGCGCATCGTTGTATAGGGAATGTTTATGTTTTGAAGGTTCCAGGGAATGTGGTATAGAAAGATGCACAAAGGGAGCCTATTCCGTATTTATTCCAGCTGGACATACGGTTGAGTTTATTGGCGCGGAATCTTCGATAATACGAGAAGATACAAATATAAAAGCATATTATGTTCAGATTGGTATAGATTTTGTAGTTAATATTGATGGGAAAATAATAGCATTCGACAACGGAGATAATAATGATATTAAAGTAATGATGCCACGTGCTAAGACGGATGCAGAATACATAGAAAATGGTGTTAGATATAGCATTGTGGCAGCAGGTGCAAGTGCTTGTATTATTGTGGGACCTGATTTCTATGATAAGCAGTATAGAATTCTTTTAGATGGCAATATAGTAGAAATGAGTACTCTGACGCAAGAAACAGTCAGTGACAGAATTATCTATGAGTTGCCCCTAGGTAATTCGGATAATCATACGTCAGTTTTGCAGATAGCTGATCTCATGCGAAATCGTGTTGTTGTAAGAAAGAACATCAGGGTTATTGAAAAATTATATTACAGATTCAACCGTGAATTCTATTTTTCTGACCGGGACTTTGAAGATGCAGTAGTAAGCGTACGAATTGATGATAAAGAAATGAAGGCGTATCCTTTTTTCAAGAAGGATGTAGCGATAGCAATTCCTTATGCTGAGGGAGAAATAGAAATCCATTTGCCAACAATTAAAGTCAGAGATAACTACAATAATGAGTGGAATGGTGACAACAGGTATTGGGTGAAGGAAGTAAAGCAGAATCATTTCCTTTATGTGAAATCGCCATCGTCCGTAAGTGTTGTGATTTCTGTTGATGGTAACGAGGTAGCCATTGAAAATGGGGACACATTTACATTTGGAAATACTGTGTTTGGACTAGACAATCCAGAAGATAAGAAGTGGACCATAGTTGAAATGCGTGTATATAGAGGCGATGAACTTGCACAGAAATACGAGCTTGGAAGAATTGCGATGGTGGAGCAGTTTGCAGAGAAACTGAAACTGACATATGAGGCCGGAATATTCCAGTGGGATAGCCATAATCAATTCTTCGGTGATTCAACAGGAAATTTTGTGATTGCGATAATGGATAAAAGCGGTCAAGAAACGAAATTTCCATTTCACCTGGATGAGGGAAGTATATCCAATAAAAAAGAATTACCAATTGGCGATTATAGATTTGAAATCCAAAAACAGTCAGCAAATATTTTCACTATGACTTCGACGACATTGGCGAAGGGAAATTTCTATGTTGGAGACGCCAATGAGCTTAGATTCATGAATAAGAAAATTGTCATTGATAAAATAACATGTGAGGAAGGTGACCGACTGGAAGTCATTCGTATCAAAGAGTCATACATAGACAACATTGAATATGTCAGAACGGAATTTGTAGACAGTGAAGGGCAAGAGTGTCCAATATATACCGGAATCATGTATTTCATAAGCGACACAAAGAAAAAACGCAAGGAATATTCGACATGTGAAGGCGAGACAGAAGAAGGGTATGCCGTATATAAGGTAAATCCTATCCGTATTGTTTACATCAATGATAGTACACTCAGCCTTACAAATGAAGATGAGGACGGTATCTATTACTATAGCTATTATGATAAATACCTGGAAGAACTGGTTTATTTAATAACGGACAGAGAACCAAATTATAAAAATCAGATCAGGTATTGCTTGGGGGATTTGTATTCCTACACTAAAGAAGGAGTTGATTTGGAAAATGTTTGATCCTATAGAAGCATCAGAATAAATTAGAAAAGTTCTAAGTCAGGGGCTCAAAATCAGGAGCTTGATAAGAACTTCAAGCCCCTGATTTAGTACTTTTCTTTTGAACCAAGTCACGCATGCGGACCACCTATGTAGATTTGAT
>JAEWMZ010000445.1 GCA_023392995.1 Bacillota bacterium | reverse complement strand
CAAAGATGACCTTGGAGGAAAGAGCTTCTCAATTGACATATCAATCAGCACCGATAAAAAGACTGGGTATACCGGAATATAATTGGTGGAACGAAGGAATTCACGGAGTGGCGAGAGGTGGTGTAGCTACCAGCTTCCCTCAGGCGATTGCCATGGCAGCTACCTTTGACCCGGAACTGCTAAAGCAGGTAGCCGATGTGGTTGCAACGGAGGGACGTGCAAAGTATAACGAATATAGCAAGCATAATGATAGGGATATTTATAAAGGTTTAACTTTTTGGTCTCCCAATATTAATATATTTCGTGATCCGAGATGGGGCAGAGGGCATGAGACTTACGGCGAAGATCCCTGGCTCACAAGCCGTCTGGGCGTAGCCTTTGTAGAGGGGCTGCAGGGAGATGGTGAATTTCTAAAAGCAGCAGCCTGTGCAAAGCACTATGCGGTTCATTCCGGACCAGAGGCGGATCGACATTCCTTTAATGCGGTGGTATCAAAGAAGGATATGTGGGAAACCTATCTGCCAGCCTTTCAAGCGCTGGTTCAGGAAGCTGAAGTGGAGGCGGTTATGGGAGCCTACAATCGAACCAACGGAGAACCCTGCTGCGGAAGTACGACCTTGATTGCAGAGATCCTGCGGGGAGAATGGGGCTTTGAGGGACATTTCGTATCCGACTGCTGGGCATTAAAGGATTTTCATGAATCTCATGGTGTTACCAGTAACGCAGAGGAATCAGCGGCTATGGCGCTGAAAGCTGGCTGTGATTTGAATTGTGGCAATCTGTTCTTGTACATATTAAAGGCTCATCAGGACGGATTGGTGACGGAGGAGCAGATATCCACTGCTACGGAGCGGTTACTTACTACAAGACTTTTGCTGGGGATGTTTGATGAGAATGAGTATGACAGTATCCCCTTTGAAAAGGTGGAGTGCAAAGAACATATAGAGTTAGCGAATCAGGTGACGGAAGAATCCCTGGTACTATTAAAGAATAATGGAATACTTCCATTGAAGAAGGAAAAGCTGAATACCATTGGAGTCATTGGCCCCAATGCCAACAGCCGGGCTGCTCTTATCGGAAATTACTACGGAACCTCCTCTGAATATGTGACAATTCTGGAAGGAATTCAGGAAGAGACAGAGGGAGCGGTAAGAGTTTTGTATTCGGAAGGAGTCCATCTGGCCAGAGCAAAAACGGAACCTTTAGCCAGAAACTATGACCGTATCAGTGAAGCAACGATCGTGGCAGAACACAGCGACCTTGTGATTCTTTGTCTGGGTCTGGATGAAACACTGGAAGGTGAAGAAGGAGATGAAGGCAATAACTATGCCTCTGGAGATAAAAAAGATCTTCAGCTGCCGGAGGGACAACGAGTTCTACTGGAAGCTGTAGTAAAGACTGGAAAACCGGTGATTCTCTGTCTCAGTGCAGGCAGCGCCATTGATTTAAGCTTTGCGCAGGAGCATGTGGATGCTATAGTAATGACCTGGTATCCGGGAGCCAGAGGCGGAAGAGGAGTAGCACATACTCTCTTCGGTAAAAGTTCACCCTCAGGAAAATTACCTGTTACCTTCTACCGTGACCTTGAGGAACTACCTCCTTTTGAGGATTATGCTATGGAAAAGAGAACCTACCGTTATATGACGGGAGAAGCTCTGTACCCCTTTGGTTACGGATTAAGCTACGGGGATTGTAGCATTAAGAAGGCAGAGTATCATGACGGTAAGATTCTTGCAGAAGTTGAGAATATTGGTGCCTGCGATACAGGAGAGGTGCTTCAGGTTTACATTAAGAATCTGGATTCCGCTTATGCAGTGCGTAATCACAGTCTATGCGCATTCCAGCGAGTCTGGCTCAATAGGGGAGAGCGTCAGACCATCGAGCTTGCGATACCGGAACAGGCATTTCTTGTAGTGAATGAAGATGGAAAGCGGATACAGGATGGAAGCAGATATCATCTCTATGTCGGCTTTGGTCAGCCTGATCAAAGGACAAAGGAACTGACCGGAAAAAGTTGCATGGAGATTCCGGTGGAATTATAGTTAAGTTAGAAGAGGCGGGGTTTAGTAAATATAGAAAAAATAGTAATACCTAGAGTATCCTTGGGCATAAGAAAGAGTGAAAAAGCGCGCTTTGGATTATAAAGAGGTACAAGATAGGCTTACTATGGAATGAAAAGAAGAAGAGCAGAGCTGGCCGGGGGAGACCCTGGCTGGCTTTGTTAATATAAGAGCAAAAACAAGGATTGACATAAGAAATAAGAAAACATATAATGAGCATGAACTCATTGAACTGGAGGCTGCTTTATGCCATCAAAAAGACAATTACAAAAAGAAATCACACGAAAAAAGATTATTGAAACAGCCTACCACGTGTATTCGGAGCAGGGCTTTAACGCCACAACTGCCACAATCGCCAGAGAGGCAGGCCTGTCTCATGGAGCAATCTTCGTTCATTTTCCTTCACTGGAGGATTTAATGACCTGCTTAATTGAGGAGTTTGGGCTTTTATTAGCTTCGGAGCTGCATAGTCTGGTGGAAGCGAATAAGAGTATGGAAGAATTATTAAACATCTATTTGGATGTTCTGAGTAAGCATGAGCAATTCTATAGCCGCCTGATAACAGAGCGAAGCCGGCTGCCAAAAGAGGTAAGGCT
>JAEWMZ010000120.1 GCA_023392995.1 Bacillota bacterium | reverse complement strand
ACCTCCTATGGTACTGGGGATATGGGCTTTATCTCCAAGGGCTGTGAGGATATTTCCAAGGTCAAAATGCTGGAGATATTAACAAATCGCGCCAGGAGGTCACTGATTCGGAATGTAGATCAGATTAAAGTTCCATTATTACTATTGCATGGTTATCTGGACTATCGCTGCTCCTTTGAACAGTCCGAGCAGATGTTCATTGCGATGAAGGAAAGGAATCCACAAGTTCCGGTAAGACTGGTTATGTTTCCGGGAGAGAATCATGGAATAACAAGAATTGGGAAGCTTTATCATCAAATCAGGCATCTGCAGGAAATGGTCGATTGGTTTGTGAAGTATTTAAAGGAGGGGATGTAGATGAAGAAGAGAAATTCTGTCTTTGAAGATAGCAACCTACTTGAAGCCCTTTCTTACGGGGATTATCATGAACCGTCCCGCTCCCTGGTCTATGCTACGGCGCATTATGATACAGCTGCCGGGAAGCGAGTAAACGAAATATGTCTTCTGGATACGGAAAAAGGGATAAAACGGAGCATTAGTGCAAAAGGGATATCCTCTGGTTTGGGAGAAGGAAATCCGCGGTTTAATCATGACGGAACGAAGGTGTTGTTTCTTTCTGTAGTACCTGAACTGGGAAGACAGCTCTTTGTTACGGAACTAGCCACCGGGGAAGTAAGACAGATTACCGCCATTACATCTGGGGTAATTGATCCTGTCTGGTCTCCGGATGGAAACGAGATCTTATTTGCCTCCCTGGGGGATGCAGATCAACCGGAGGAGTTCTACTTTGACAGAGCATATGCGGCTGAGCAGATAAGCTATCAGAAGGTCAGGGCTAAGGAACCGGTGGTGATCGAGGACTTTGGCTATAAATTCGACGGAGCAGGCTTTGTGCAGCCAGAGCATATGCATCTATGGATTGTGGATGTAGCAACTGGAAAAATACGAAGAATCACCGACGGTCCTTATGATTACATGCATCACACCTGGTCTGTTGAGGGCAAGAACATCGTCTGCGTATCTGCAAGGTTCCATGCAAAGAAAGATTCCATTGCCAGTGATTTAATTATGATTGAAGCCTCCGGAAGCAAACGGATGAAACGACTTACCCAGGGAGAATGGGCTGTGTCATATCCGAATCCCGTAAGACCTGTATTTACACCGGATGGACGTTATATCATCATGGGGTTTTTAGCTGGAGTAAAAGAGGGGGCGGATACGGAAGGGGCAGGATATCCGCCAGCCTTTTTACATAAAGTTGCTGTGGATGGCAGCGAAGACATTTGCCTGATGGAAGAAACAAAGGATTGCTATGATGGGGTGCAGTTTCCCTATAATGCTTCCTGCGGACGGGGGCTGGAGAGTGTAAGAATATCCTCAGACGGAGAATATGTATATTTCTTAAGTGGCTGGCGTGGACAGGCGAAGCTATTTAAGGTGAATCTATCCGGAGAGGAGCATAAAGTAACCTCGGTCTTGGGCGGAGCGATGGCCATTGGAGGGCTTGGATTACCTCGTAACGGAACAATGCTGTTTGCTAAGTCAGAACCGGATCAGCCGGAGGCTTATTATCTGCTGGATGAGAAGAATGGAGAGCTTAAGCTGTTGGTACAGTCCAACGAAGCCTTATTACAGCAGGTGAACTATAGTAAGGCAGAGGAGCTTTGGTTTGATACTCTGGACGGCGAAAGTAGTGTTCACGGCTGGGTGCTCCCTCCGCAAAATTATAACAGGGAGAAGAAGTATCCAGGTATCCTATATATCCATGGGGGACCCCATCCCTTCTATACCTATGGGTTTACCCATGAGTATCAGTGCTTTGCCGGTGCCGGGTATGCAGTGATATACTGCAATCCTAGAGGAAGTAGTGGTTATGGCAGAGTTCATCGCAATTTGGAGCGTGCCATGGATGGCTCCGCCTTTGTGGATTGCTTGCAATTTGTTGATGAGGTATGCAAACGCTATCCCTGGATTGATTCGGAGCGGCTTGGAGTTACCGGCGGCAGCTATGGTGGCTATATGACCAACTATATTGCAACACACTCCAAACGTTTTAAAGCGTATATTACACAGCGAAGCATGGTGAATGAACTGATCTCATATGCTTCCTCTGACCAGCAGGGAGAGAGCAGCAACTATCCAGGGTTTGAAGAATTTATGATAACCGCCTTAAAAAGCTCTGTCATTTCCTATGTGGAACGTGTAAATGCACCTTTTTTGATCTTACATGGGATGGAGGATTTAAGGACTCCGGTGGAAGGTGCTCATCAGCTATTTGTCGCCTTAAAGGATCTGCATCCGGAGCTTCCGGTTAAGATGGTACTATATCCCCATGTGGGGCACAATCAACCCTCTGACCCAGGGCAGCTGCTGCATTATTATCATGAAATGCTGGCGTGGTTTGATCAGTATCTTTAAGGTAATTACGAAACAATATACTTTTTGCAATTGTATACACATCAAATACTATTTCTTCGCTCCAATGCTTCCTTCGGGCTTAGCTTCCGCTTTGAAACAGTATCTGCTGTGTATACAATATCTTCAGTTAATGAGTTTCGTAATTACCTAAATCAGTATCTTTAAGTGAAAGGAAAAGTGAAAGGTATGGGTAGCTAGATGGATAAAATAAAAGTTTTACTGACACCGGAATTGAAAAATAATAAAATTGAGTCCGCAGCAATCAAGATCGTCCTGGTGGAACCTAATTTGCAACAAGGCAGCAGGATCTTTCAGTTTCATAAAGATACAGTGGGAGTGCCTTTTCTTTCCGTATCACAAAGGGTTCAGCTATTGGATGAAGCCAGTCTTTTGGAATATACGGTTGTAGAGAAGGAGATACCGAAGCTGAAACTGGAGGATTATATCCTTAACCGAAGCACCCTGGGAGATGTGCAGATCAACTATAAAGTAGAGTTAAAGCCCGTTGGTAAAAATCCTGCCTTTGACCTTGGATATGAAGACGGTGGTATGAATGGTTCGGGAATGTCCTTTCTGCCTGTTTTTGAGGACACAGAGTATGAGTTTTCCCTGGATTGGGACCTTACTAAGCTGCCGGAGGGCAGCCGGGGAATCTGGTCTTTTGGCGAAGGATCTGTTCATACCGTTCAGTCTGGAAGAGTTTTAGCTGAGAGCTTTTATTATGCTGGTAATATCAAGGGAGTAACCAGGAGAAACATAGGATTCTACTGGTTTGAAAATTCAGATTTACCTGGAGAAGAGGTAGGCAGCTTTGTAATTACGTTGTTTGAAAAGATGGCAGAGTTTTTCGAGGATTCTAGGGAGCCCTATCAGGTGTTTTCAAGAAAGGTGCCAGAGGTGCTGACCGGAAGAAACAAAATCGGCGGACTGGCCTTAACCAGATCCTTTTTATACCTGTATCCAGAAGAAAACCCACCCAAGGAGGAAACCTTAAAATTTCTTTTTCCTCACGAAATGGTTCATAATTGGCTGAAGCTGGAGGATGAACCCTTTGGAACCTGCACCTGGTATGTGGAAGGAACCGCAGAATATTATAGTATGGTGCTTCCGGATCGATTTGGTATGTTAAAGCAGGATGAGCTGGTGAAGCAGTTAAATAAACGAGCAAGAGATTATTATGAAAATCCCAGACTCCAGGTTACGAATCGATATGCGGGGGAACACTTATTTATTGACAAGGAGGCTACCTTAATACCTTACGGGCGAGGCTTTTTTTATCTATTGCATATGGATGAATGCATCCGAACTAAGACCGACGGAAAGAAATCTCTGGATGATGTGGTTTTGGCGATCCACAGCAGAGTCAGAGCGAAGGAAGAATGCGGGAATGAGGTATGGCTTGAGGAAGTAAAAAAGGTGGCTGGCTTGGATGCTTCACAGGAGTTTGAGGAAATGCAGAAGGGGAAGGTGTTTTTACCCAAGGTAACCTCCTTCACAACTCCAATCAGAGTGCTTGAATGCAAAGGGATTCAAAGAGAAACAGGGAAGGAATGTGTATTGTATCAGTTTGAGGGGTAGGGCTATAAAAACAATTTAGAATCGATGCAATTGAGAGACGAGACAATTTGAGAAACAATACGATTTATGAAACTATACAATTTAAGAAATGATTCAATTAAGATCAGTTCAAGGTTTCGTCAAGCAAGGTCTGGGAGGGAAGAAATTTATGAAGATTATTGAAGCTCCACAAGTATTTGAGAAATTGACAATGGCAAAATGCATTGAATTAATGAGAACAGCACTTGCGGATCTGGAATCCGGCAAATCGATGCAGCCTCTTCGAAGTGTGAATCGGTTGCCTCACGATAATTCCTTTGGCTTTATGCCGGCTTATTTGGGCGATAAGGATTATTTTGGTGCAAAAATTATAGCTGCCTTTCACAAAAATCTTGGAACCCAATATCCATCCCATATGGGGTATGTTATGATGTTTGAATCAGAGCATGGAAGTGTGGTAGGCTTAGCAGATGCCGGTGCGATCACACAAATCAGAACCGGAGCAGTCAGCGGGGTCGCAACAGACCTTTTGGCGACTGCACAGGCAAGAAAGCTTGCTATCATTGGCGCCGGAGCCCAGGGAAGATCCCATCTGGAAGCGATGCTTCTGGTTCGAAAGATAGAGGAAGTTACCGTTTATGATATTAAGAAAGAGAATGCAGAACGTTTTTCAGAGGAAATGACAAAAAAGTTCCAGGTGAGAATTCGTGTTTGCGAATCCGTTAAAGAAGCGGTGGCGGACGCAGACATCATCTGTACCTTAACCCCCAGCAAGGAACCCTATCTGGCGGCGGACTGGATCAAGCCGGGAGCTCATATTAATGCCGTGGGCACCTTCACACCAGTCACCAGAGAAGTAACCTCAGCTTTGGTAGTAAAGTCCAAGCTATATGCAGATCAGGTCGAGGCCATGAAAAAAGAAAGCGGCGAATTTCTGATACCAAAACAGGAAGGGTTAATCGATGACAGTAAAATCCAGGGTTCTATTGGAGAGCTGTTATTAGGTAAGGCGAAGGGAAGAGAAGACGAGGAAGAAATAACTCTGTTTGTTGCTCTTGGGTTAGCGGTTGAGGATGTAATCTGTGGAAAATATCTATGCAGTTAAGCAATTGCGAAACAATATACTTTTTGAAATTTTATACACAACAAATACTATTTCTTCGCGGGAGCGTTTCCCTCAGGCTTAACTTCCGATTCGAACCAGCAATCGTTGTGAATACAGTATCTTTAGTTAATGAGTTTCGCAATAATCTATAATCTTTGCAGTTTGAGAAAGGAGTATGTAGCGTATATGAAGACCAGTGTTTCGAGAGTGGTTATCGTTGGTGCCGGTGCGGTTGGTTCGATGACGGCCTATAATCTGTTGGTTAGCGGTGCAGCAACAGAAATTATCCTGATTGACTTGAATGTGGAAAAAGTCCAGGGTGAAGTAATGGATATGCAGCATAGCATTGAATTCCAAAGAAGAAATGTGAAGGTGAGAGCTGGCTCTTACGAAGACTGTAAGGAAGCAGATATCGTTGTTTTAACTGCTGCGGCACCGATGAAGGGAGAAACAGACCGATTAAAGATGCAGGAAGGCTCGGAGCGAATCCTGTCAGGAATTGTACCTCAGGTGATGGACAGTGGCTTTGATGGTATCTTTATTGTAGTATCAAATCCAGTGGACATTATGACCTACCTGGTATGGAAATTGTCAGGACTTCCGTATTCACAGGTGATTGGAACCGGTACCGTGTTGGAAACGGCAAGGCTCAAGAATTTAATTGGTCAAATTCTGGATATGGATCCCAGAAGTGTGGACGGCTGTGTTATGGGTGAACATGGTGAGTCTATGATGGTTCCCTGGAGTCACGTCAGAGCCGGAGGAAAGGAATTCTGTGATATTCTATTGGACAGCCGGGACAGATTTCTGGAGGTTGATCTGGAGGAACTGGTGGTAAAGACTAGAATGGCAGGCATCGAGGTGCTGGGCAGGAAGGGTAACACACAATATGGTATTGCCAGTGCGGTAGTGCATATTGTGACAGCTATTTTAAACAACGAAAACAAACTGATCCCTGTTTCTACATATTTAAGTGGAGAGTATGGGGTAAGGGATGTATATTGCGGAGTACCGGCGATACTAAATATGAATGGAGTTAAGGAGGTTGGTAATTTACATTTAACCGAAGAGGAACAAGTAAAATTTGTTCGATCTACAGAAAAAATCAAAAGCTGTATCGAAAAGTTAAAGATCCAGCTGGAACGATAAACCAGAGAGCAGTTATCAGAAAAAAGTATGTCAGATAAGATTGTAAAAAAATGAAAATCTGCTAGTTTTATAGTATCCTCTCAAGACTAGTATTTATTACCCAGCCTTTTGGTGCCTTTCGCACCAAGAGGCTTTTTTCGTTATATTCAGGGATTTAGGACGCGAAAAATATATACCGGTTATAACGGCAAAGCCTTTGCGTAATGCTTGCAGATGTGGTAAAATGATTGAGAGAATTTTATCTAGGGGTGAGCCTTTGCAAAATAGTAACGATCATAATACGGCAGATGAAAATGCAAAGAACAAAAGCAGTGAGTACCACAGAAAAAGGATTAACCGTATAAAAAAGGTAATTATTATAGTTGGTGTGGTTTTATTATTATTACCAAACATCTTATGTATTATTTTGGGGATGCAGGTTAATCAATTACAAGAGCAGGTGAATGAATTAGCAGAACTGCATGGGGAGTACGGGCTTGCCAATGAAGACGACTCAGACAGCGCAAAGCATGTACTGGCAGCGGAGATACCGGTTGAGCAAGCGAAGGAAAGCAATTTGGATCCGAAGCAGTTAAATGCCAAAGAAGAACCGGATTTACAAAATGGTTCAGATGCTGGACAAGCAGGGGATCCTTTGCCGACGGTTACAGTGAGTCCTGAACAGACAGTGGAACAGCCTAAAGAAGACGGAATCTATAAAGGGAAAAAGGTATATTTGACCTTTGATGACGGGCCAAGCATCTATACAAATGAAATTTTGGATATCCTGGACAAGTATCAGGTGAAAGCAACTTTTTTTGTGATTGGCAAGACGGATGATGAATCCAAGGAGCTTTATAAACGCATTGTAAAAGAGGGACATACCCTTGGAATGCATTCCTATTCGCATCAATACAATAAGATTTACAATTCCCTCGAGGATTTTACGAAGGACTTTACAAAGCTACGGAAATTGTTATATGATACTACTGGGTACAAGCCTGACATTTACCGTTTTCCGGGTGGTAGTGACAACCTGGTAAATAAACATGGGATGAACGAGTTTATACAGTATCTGAACGGAAAATCCGTCGTTTACTATGATTGGAACGTTGTAAATGGTGACGCCACCGGAGTAGAATATACGAAGAAGCAACTCATAGACAATGTGCTAAGTGGTGTAGCAGCGAAGAAAACCTCTATCGTCCTAATGCATGATTCACCTACCAAAAAGACGACCTTGGATTCACTTGATCTGCTGCTTCAGGATTTACTGGATAAGGGAGCAGAAGTATTACCGCTAAATAATGAGGTAACGCCAATTCAAATGATAAAGGCTGATTCTATAAAATAAACCAATACATAGGGAGGTATTAACAGTGGGCTTTTTTAAAGAGTTTAAGGATGATTTATCACAGGCTGTAAATGAATTGTTGCCAGAAGAGGAAAAGGAGTCCGAGGATCAGATCGTGGATACGATTGGTTCTGATGAAAATGATATATCGAATGGGGAACGCTTGGAGCAATGGCTTGAGGGCTATGCAACAGAGGAGAACGGAATTGCTGATCTGATGGAGATTGAGCAAATAGAAAGCGATATTGAAACGGAAGATAGAAAGGAAGAAGAGGAAGCAGCTATGGAAGAAAACGTTGATTTGGAATTATTGGAGGCAATGAGTCTGGAAGAGGAAGACGCCGAAGAGGTGGCAGAGATAGCAGCACCAAAGGTGAAAAGCAGTTCTGCCGCTCTAGATGATGAAGTTACAGTAATTGCAAAAGGAACAACCATTAATGGAAGCATTTCCTCTGATGGCTCTCTGGATATTATGGGTAATGTGACAGGCGATATTGAGTGCTTGGGCAAACTGTCCATTACGGGAAGAATCAAAGGGAATTCCTCCGCATCTGAGGTTTATGTTAACACAGAACGTATGGAGGGAAGCATTACCAGTGAGGGCAGTATCAAAGTTGGCTTAGGTACTGTGATTATTGGTGATATTGTTGCTGCATCCGGTGTAATTGCAGGCGCTGTGAAAGGTGAGATTGATATTAACGGTCCGATTGTGGTGGATTCTACAGCAATTATCAAAGGGAATATTAAAGCGAAATCCGTCCAGGTTAATAATGGAGCTGTGATCGAAGGTGCTCTTTCCTTAAGCTACTCTTCCGTTGATGTTGATAACATATTTGAATAAAAACGTATTGTGTAAGCTTTATGGACTGATGGAAAGACATGTTGTTGAGTTTGTATGCCTCCAGGAATATTTTCATGTAGTAGCATATGATATCAATAATATGTCTTTCCGTTGCGTATAAAAATGCTTGTTCGTTCCAAAATATAGCAGTAGAATGAGAGGAAGTTCTCTCAGTTTTATCTTAGTAAAAGCATTGTCTATGCAAATTATCTTCTTTTTTAAAGATTTTTAAAGAGCCAAAAGAAATTACAGGCAGAAATTATTCGGTTTGGACTAGCAAAACTGGTTGTTTTGTGGTAAATTATTTAAGAATATTGGATTATGACCAATAAGATTTCACATGGAGGCAATATAGAAGAATGAAAGCATTTGAAAGAGTATTACTCAAATTGAGCGGTGAAGCTTTGGCAGGTCAGAAAAAAACCGCCTTCTGCGAAGAAACCTGTATTGGTGTTGCGAAGCAGGTGAAGCAATTAGTAGAGGACGGAGTTCAGGTAAGTATCGTAATTGGCGGAGGTAACTTCTGGAGGGGAAGAACCAGCGAAACCATTGACCGTACGAAAGCAGATCAGATTGGTATGCTTGCAACTGTAATGAACTGCATCTATGTATCTGAAATTTTTCGCCACGTTGGGATGCCTACGGAAGTTTACACTCCTTTTGCCTGCGGAAGTATGACAAAGCTTTTTTCAAAGGACGATGTGATAGGATGTATGAAGCAGGGTGGAGTTGCATTTTTAGCCGGAGGAACAGGACATCCGTATTTTTCAACGGATACGGCTACAGTGCTTCGAGCTGTTGAACTAGATTGTGACATCATTTTAAATGCGAAGGCCATTGATGGTGTTTACGATAGTGATCCTAAGACAAATCCGGGAGCGAAAAAGTATAATCAGATTTCTGCCAAGGATGTGCTGGATCAAAGGCTGGGTGTCATCGATCTCACAGCAACCGTATTGTGTATGGAAAATAAAATGCCAGTGCTGTTATTTGGGTTAAACGAAGAAAACAGCATTGTAAATGCGGCATTGGGTAAATCAAATGGTACCACAATGACTGTATAAATCAAGTCAAATATTGAAAGGCAGGGGTAAAAAATGGATGCAAAATTAGAACAATTCAATAACAAAATGGAAAAGACAACAGCAAATTTGAAAGAAGAGTATGCATCAATTCGTGCAGGCAGAGCTAATCCGCATCTTTTAGATAAACTTAAGGTGGATTATTATGGTCAGCCATCTTCATTTCAGGCAGTAGCAAATGTTTCCGTGCCGGAACCAAGAGTAATTCAGATCCAGCCTTGGGAAAGTAAATTAATTAAGGAAATTGAAAAGGCAATTATCAATTCTGATCTGGGCCTTAATCCCAGCAATGACGGAAAGGTGATACGTGTTGTATTTCCTGAGTTAACAGAGGAACGAAGAAAAGAATTGGTTAAGGATGTTAAGAAAAAAGCGGAAAACGCAAAGGTTGCGGTTAGAAATATCAGACGTGATGCGAATGAAATGTTTAAAAAGCAGAACAAAGCAAGTGAGATCTCCGAAGATGAGTTTAAGCATTTAGAGGACGAGGTTCAAAAAATTACAGATCGTTATATCAGCGAAATTGATAAGATAATGGAAGACAAATCAAAAGAGATTCTTACCGTATAAGAAAAATTTAGGGTGGATTAAAAGGACTATTCAGAGAATTTGTAGGAAGCAAATTGAATACACTTTTGAGACACCCTTTCACGGTTTTTACGAGCAGGGAGCACTTTGTCAACGGCCTTCGGGAAGCTTGCTTCATATAAACAAGAGTCTACAAGAGTGCTCCATAAAAGAATGGAGAGGTTTCATGAATGAGAGTGAGTTAAATGTTCCGAGGCATGTAGCTATAATCCTGGACGGAAATGGAAGATGGGCAAAAAAGAAAATGATGCCGCGTAATTACGGTCACGCCCAAGGAAGCAAAAATGTTGAGAGAATTTGTGAGTTAGCCTATAAGATGGGAATTGAATATTTGACGGTATATGCGTTTTCAACGGAAAACTGGAGGCGTCCTCAGGATGAAGTGGATGCATTAATGAAGCTGCTTCAGAATTATTTATCAACAAGTATTAAGACAAGTATGAAAAACAATATGCGTATTCGTGTCATTGGTGATACCGAAAAGCTATCTGAGGAAATTAAGAAAAGTATAAGAGAGCTTGAGGAGGCTTCAAAAAATAACACCGGTTTGAAGTTTCAGGTTGCCATAAACTATGGCAGCAGGGATGAAATCCTCCGTGCAGCCAAAGCCTTAGCGCTTGATGTAAAAGAGAATAAAACAGCAATTGATCATATAGATGAAGAAACATTGGAACAATATATGGATACCAAAGGCATTCCTGATCCAGATTTACTCGTAAGAACCAGCGGAGAGCAAAGATTATCCAATTTTCTGCTCTGGCAGTGCGCTTATACTGAGTTTTATTTTACGGATGTATTATGGCCTGATTTTAATGAGAAAGAGTTACAAAAAGCAGTAGAGTATTACAGTGGTAGAACTAGAAAATATGGGGCTGTTTTATCCTAGGCTCGCGGGTGGAGGTAGGCTATGTTTCGGACACGATTACTTAGCAGTATTGTTTTAACAGTAATAACATTATTTGTTGTGATTTTTGGGGGCAACTTACTGTTTGCCGTTTTATTTGCAATTTCCTGCATTGGAATGATGGAATTATATCGTGTTGTAAAGATGAACAAATCATTGATGGGAATGGTTGGCTATGCATCAGGAATTATTTATTATCTGCTGCTTTATTTTAACCTGCTCCAGTTTGAATCCATGCTGGTGATTCTATTCCTCATGTTACTTATGGTAGTCTATGTCTTCTGCTTTCCAAAATACAGCACGGAGCAGCTGGCAGTAAGCTTTCTAGGCTTGTTCTATGTGCCTGTTATGCTGTCTTATATCTATCAGGTACGAATGCTTGAGAATGGAGCCTGGATTGTATGGCTTATCTTTATTGGTGCCTGGGGCTCTGATACTTGTGCCTATCTGGTAGGTGTAAAGTTTGGAAAGCATAAATTTGCTCCCAAACTAAGTCCAAAGAAATCAATCGAAGGCAGTATCGGCGGAATTGTTGGTGCGGCTCTGCTAGGAATCATCTATGCTACTGTTATTCAGAGTCAAATTGTGGTATTTAAGAATCCGCAAATTGCTTTTGCGATCATTGGCGCAGCCTCCAGTATTCTGTCTCAGATCGGGGATTTGGCAGCCTCAGCGATAAAGAGAAATCATGATATTAAGGATTATGGAACCTTGATTCCAGGTCATGGAGGAGTCTTGGATCGTTTTGACAGTATTATATTTACGGCACCCATTGTGTTCTTTTTGGGGACATTGTTGAGTTGATGGGCTTAAGTAAAAAGCAGTGAAATGAAAAGTTTGAGATGAAAATTATGTAACTATATCTACAGGGAGTGGATACTATTCTTTCGTTGCAAGTACAGACCAACATAAGAGATCGGTCTATACCGTCCACATAAGAGGCTGGTTCGCACCGTAGGAATATTGCACCGACAGCTGTAACAGCTATTAGTTATTTAGGACTTAATTGTTCGACTTGAGTGGTTATTGATTATTGTTCGGTCACGAAATATGACAACTTGGAGGTATTCAAATGAAGAAAATCGCAGTACTTGGGTCAACGGGATCGATTGGGACTCAGACACTGGATATCGTAAGAGAGAATAAAACCTTGCTGCAGGTTACTTCGCTGGCGGCAGGAAGTAATATTGAATTGTTGGAGAAGCAGATTCGTGAGTTTAAGCCTTTGATTGTTGGAGTGTATCAGGAGGATAAGGCTAAATTATTGAAAGATAGAATAAAGGATCTGGATGTAAAGGTCGTCACAGGAATGGAAGGCTTAATCGAGTGTGCCGTGGAACCGGCCTCTGATATTGTACTTACTGCAATGGTGGGTATGATCGGGATACAGCCAACCATTGAGGCGATTAAGGCGGGAAAGGATATTGCACTTGCGAATAAGGAAACCCTGGTTACCGCTGGTCATATCATTATGCCCTTAATAAAAGAAAAAAAAGTTGCGTTACTTCCGGTGGACAGTGAGCATTCTGCTATATTCCAGTCGTTAAATGGAGAGAATAAAAAACAGGTTAATAAAATTATTCTGACTGCTTCCGGCGGACCATTTCGAGGAAAAAAATTATCTGAGCTTGAGCATAAGAGGCCTCAGGATGCCTTAAAGCATCCGAACTGGGCGATGGGGCAGAAGATTACCATCGATTCTGCAACTATGGTTAACAAAGGCCTGGAGGTTATGGAAGCTGCCTGGCTTTTTGATGTTAGTATGGAGCAGATTCAGGTAGTAGTGCATCCGCAAAGTATCATTCATTCCATGGTGGAATATGTGGATGGCAGTATTATTGCTCAAATGGGTGTGCCGGATATGAGATTACCGATTCAGTATGCCTTGTTTTATCCGGAGCGTTTCCCTTTGACGGGGGATCGTGTGGATTTTTATCAAAGGAAGCAGCTGACCTTTGAAGAACCGGATCTGGATACTTTTTATGGCCTGCAGCTTGGTTATGAAGCAGGCAAAATTGGCGGGAGCATGCCAACGGTATATAATGCAGCAAATGAATGGGCAGTAGCGGCTTTTTTAAGAGAGGAGATTGAATTTCTTACAATTGCACGGTTAATAAAAGAAGCGATGGATCATCATAAAGTTATTGCAAATCCTTCACTTGTTGAAATTCTGAATATTGAGCAGCAGACATATGATTTTGTAAAGGGTTTGAATCTATCCGTATAAACTGGTGAAAGCTGGAGGCAGTCGGATGAAAAGAAAGGACATTTTAATAGCATGAATATAATTGTGGCTTTATTAATACTGGGCGTAATTGTCCTTATCCACGAATTAGGGCATTTTTTACTTGCAAAGGCGAATGGTGTAACTGTAACGGAGTTCTCAATTGGTATGGGGCCAAGACTGGCTAGTATAGAACATAAAGGTACCAAATATTCGTTGAAGGCATTACCAATCGGCGGCTCCTGTATGATGCTCGGAGAAGATGAGTCGATTGATGATGCGGGAGCTTTTAATAAAAAAGGGGTGTGGGCAAGATTTTCTGTTATTTTTGCCGGAGCCTTTTTTAACTTTATTCTGGCTTATGTACTTTCGCTTATTTTTGTCGGAAATGTTGGTGTTGACAGACCGATTGTAACGGGAACAGTGGCAAATAGTGCATCAGAAGGGGTTTTGCAGGAGGGGGATGAGATTACAGCAATCAATGGATCTCCGATTCATTTCTCCAGAGAAATTAGTTATTATTTTTACTTTACTCCTTTGTCTGATAAGCAGGTTGAGGTTAGTTATGTCAGAGATGGTGCAAAAAAAAGAGCAACCATTACACCGAAATGGACGGAAGCTTATATGTTAGGCTGCTCCTATGCAAGAACAGCAACCGCAGCCAAAATGGAAGCCGTACAGGAGGGGTATCCTCTTGCAGAAGCAGGGTTACAAGCGGGAGATGTGGTTGTTAATATCAATGGAACGGACATTGGGTCTGGAGAAGCTTTTGCTGCCTATATTGATGCGAACCCTTTGACGGGGGATGAGCTGTCTATTTCTTATGTTCGTAATAATGAAAAGCCGGTTACAGTCACTGTGAAGCCTAAGCTGGTTTCCAGCAGCTACAGCATCGGTGTGAAGTATAATCCTTCCTTCCAAAAAGCGTCTGCAATCGATGTGGTGGAGTATAGCTTTTATGAGGTTAAGCTGAATATTGTGAACACCTTAAAGAGTGTATTATATCTGATCTCCGGGAAAGCACATCTGAATGAAATTGCAGGTCCTGTGGGTATTGTAAATTATGTGGATGATA
>JAEWMZ010000420.1 GCA_023392995.1 Bacillota bacterium | reverse complement strand
CGCCGGTTAACAGTCAGGAGCTTTATGGTTTGCTGGACACTATAATTCAGGAGGTTTTAACCAATAAAGATGCTGATCCAAAAGCACTTTTAACAAAGGCAGCGGCAAGCTTCCAGAAAGATTATCTTAATGCGGCACAATAATTAGTAGGTTAGAAATGCAATTATGATAGAAGAGAAATATCCTGGATAATGTATTTTGGAATGACTACAATATCCGGGATATTCTTTCAGTGCATGGTAGCAATAGAGGTATATTATTCTGTGATAGAACCTGGAGGGATAAATTTGAAGAAAAGATACATAAAGGCAGATCAACTACATGCAAATAAAAATATGGGTTCTACCACAGCGAGGGCAGGAATCTTTCATCCTGTATTTCTGGCAATCAGGCGTGATATCGGCTCATGGGTTCTTCTGGTACCTACCTTATTTTTATTTGTAGTTATACTTTGGGAACCATTAATATCAGGTCTGGTTCTATCTTTTTATAGAACAGTAGGTTATGACGCAACGGAATTTGTAGGGTTGCAAAATTATATGGATATACTATCCAATTCAGAATTTTTATCAGCATTAAAAAATACATTTGCATATACCGGTTGGTCGCTGGTGATAGGCTTTCTGACCCCGCTTATTATTGCGGTTATGCTGAATGAAATGGTTCATATGAAAGCAGTGTATCGTTTTTTGTTCTACTTTCCAAGTATGATTCCAGGCATGGCGACTGCGTTACTGTGGTATTTTATTTTTGACCCCAGTAAGGGCGGTATCCTAAACATTTTACTTGGATTCATAGGTCTGGAGCCTTCCCAGTGGCTTCAAAATCCAAAGCTGACCATTCCACTGATCGTATTAACGATGACCTGGCGCGGTTTTGGAGGCTCTATGTTAATCTATCTGGCTGCCCTTCAGGGGATTAATCAAAATCTTTATGAAGCTGCCAGCGTCGATGGTGCAGGCTTTTTTCGTAAAGTGTGGAGCATACAGATTCCGCAGCTTCGGAATCTGATTTTATTGATGCTAATAAGACAAATTATTGGTGTATTCCAGGTTATGCAGGAACCACTGGCTATGACTGCGGGAGGTCCCAACAATGCTTCTATCAGTTTGATGCTTGAAAGCTATTATTATGGATTTAAATATTTCCAGGCAGGCCGTTCCATGGCTGTGGGAGGTATCACATTTTTAATATTGGCGGTATTCACTGTAATATATCAATTTGTATCCAGAACGGATAAAAAGTAGAGGAGTGATAAAATGAGTCGTTTTAACAATAAGAATGATGGAGTGCTCAGCTCTATGGAAATGCACCGTACTGGTAATAAAGTAATTTACTGGGTTATTTTTGCTATTCTGTTTATGATAGGTTTAATCTGCCTGCTGCCTCCATTATGGATTTTTATTTCCAGTATGAAAACTACAAAAGAACTCTTGCAGATTCCTGCGGTATTATTTCCAGCCCAGGTTAGTTTTCAGAAATACGCAGAGGTATGGAAAATTGTAGATTATAGTAAGTACTATATAAATACGTTTATGATAGCTGCGGGTTCAGTCGTTTTCGCTGTAATATTCAATGGGATTGCGGGATATGTTCTATCTTCTCTGAAACCGAGAGGTACAGTAGCAATCCTGACAGCGATTTTATGGACTATGCTGCTTCCCAATACATTAAGTATGGTTCCTTTGTTTAAAAACATGATAGATTTTCCCCTATTCGGTTTTAATCTATCGAACACCTTCTGGCCGATGCTGCTATGCTCGGGTGCGAGTGCCTTTAATGTTTTATTATTTAAAGATGCCTTTGATAATCTACCGGTGTCTCTTGTCGAGGCTGCCCGTCTGGATGGTTGCAGCAGAATCGGAGTGTTTCGGCGGATTATCCTGCCCTTAAGTAAGCCGATTATTTCTGTAGTATCCATTTTTACTGTAAATGGAGCCTGGGGGGATTTCCTTTTGCCCTATTTGATTCTAAGTGATCGTAATAAGCAAACAGTAATGATTCAGATCTATAATACACAGTCGAGTAAAACATTTCCCATAGATCAGCAGCTTATCTCGCTGGTATTTGCCATTATACCTCCAATTTTGATTTTTTTCTTTTTCCAACGTTTTATTATGGGGGGAGCAACCTTGGGAGGTGTAAAGGAGTAAATGATGGATTTTTCTGAAATAAAAAATCAATATAGACCAATACCGTTCTGGAGTTGGAACAGCAAATTGGATTGTGAGGAAACTGCCTGGCAGATTGAGCAAATGGAGGCTGCAGGTATCGGGGGGTATTTCATGCATGCCAGGGGCGGACTCATGACGGAATATATGGGTAAGGAATGGTTTGATAATATTCAAACTGGGGTAGAAGAAGGGCATAAACGGGGTATGAGTGCCTGGGCTTACGATGAGAACGGCTGGCCCTCAGGCTTTGGTAATGGTATGGTTAACAGCCTGGGAGAGGATTACCAGCAAAAATATCTAAGAATGGGTTTACCAGATCAAAAGGTGAAACATGAGATAGCGAGAAGTGAAACAGCAGTGTTCTATTATGATATCAACCCCTACTATGTGGATGTTCTGAGTCCAGAGGTAACAAAGGTATTTATTCAAAAGGTGTATGAGCCTTATTATCAGAAGTTTGGAAATAAATTGAAGGGCTTTTTCACCGATGAACCCCAGATATCCAGACATGGTATACCCTGGAGCCAGGTAATACCTGTTGAATACGAAAAGCGGTATGGTGAAAGTATTTATGATCATCTTTTGGAGTTGTTCGAAGCAGTGGGGGATTATCAAAACACAAGGATGAGGTTTTATAAGCTAATCACCGATTTATTCTCGGAAAATTTTATTAAAAAAATATATGATTGGTGTAATAATCGCGGTTTGGATTTTACCGGCCATTTGCTTCTGGAGGAAAGTCTGGAATCCCAATTGCTTCCTAACGGGGCAGCCATGCCCCACTATGAGTATTTTACGATGCCGGGTATGGATTGGCTGGGGAGAAATGTATACGACTGCCTTACACCATTGCAATTAGGTTCGGTTGCCCAGCAGCTGGGAAAGGATCAAGTCCTGGCGGAAGACTATGCCCTCAGTGGGCACAATGTAAGTTTTGAGGAATTACGGCGTATCCTGGAATGGCAGATGGTACGAGGCATCACATTACTATGCCCCCATTTGCAGGGATACAGTATACAAGGCAGTAGAAAAAGAGATTATCCCCCGGCTATGTATTATCAGCAGCCCTGGTGGAAGGAGTACCGCTTCTTTATTGATGCGATGACAAGAATAGGAATGATTATGAGCGAAGGGGAAGCGCTTTGCGATACGCTCTTGCTACATCCCCAGACGTCGGCTTGGATTTGCTTTGATTTTAATAGGAATGAGGGCTTAAAGGAGCTGAATGACAGCTTTTTAAAGACAATAGAAACCCTTGAGCAAAAGCATATTTTATTCCATTTGGGTGATGAGACGATCCTGGAACGGCATGGGAAAGTCCTGGGCAATTCTATTGTAATCGGAAAACAGAGTTATACTAAGGTGATATTGCCGGAGTATATCGATTTCCTGCCTTTTACAAAGAAGCTTTTACAGGAATATGCAGATAACGGCGGAGTATTTCTTTCCGCAGAGGACATAAGTGAAAACGATATTATAGATAATCCATGTATTACATATACAAAAAGAAGGTTCGACTGCTATGATGTCCACTATTTTGTAAATAGCTCAGACCAATGCCAAAAAAGCTTTATAAAAACAGGAAACAGCAGCATTGACTTAAAAACCGGAGAGCTCCGGCCGTTTGATGGTTCTTATGAATTTTCGCCCTACGATAGCATTCTTGTATTCGATGACAGATCACAAAGCCGTTCTCAGCTTAAGAAGGAAAGCCTGGTAAGTCTGAATTTGGAAGGTGAGTGGAGAATTACGGACAGTACACTGAATTCAATTACCTTGGATTTTTGTGACTACTATTTTGATGATGTTTTAGTAGAGGAAAATGGGTATGTACTAAATATACAGGCCAGAGCCTGCGCTTTGGAACGACCAGTGAATATTCGATGCGTGTATCATGTGAATATCAAAGAAATACCGTCCGAAGTATATCTGGTTTGCGAAAGACCAGAACTTTATGAAATCCTGATAAATGGACAAAAGCTTCCAAAGAGTGAGAGTGGATTTTTCGTGGACTCTGCCTTTCGAAAGCTAGATATTAGGAAACATATAAAACAGGGACAAAATGATATTGAGCTTATTGTTGATTTTAAATTAGCACCGGAAGTTTATCAGAATTTAAGAAGAGCAAGAATATTTGAAAGTGAAAAGAATAAGCTAACCTTTGATATGGAGATAGAACCGGTCTACTTAGTAGGGGATTTTGGAATAACGATAAATAGCGAAATTAAAAAACTAGAAAAAGATGCCTTCCGATGCAAGGGAGCCTTTGTGATAAATCAACCCAAGAAAGTGATTACACTTACCGGAATCGAGAGACAGGGGTATCTGTTTTTTGCAGGAGAAATCAGTGTAGAGAAGGAGTTTTTCTTGGAGGAGACGGATTATCAGGTGGTATTTGATAAGAAAGGTATAAATGCCATTCGTGTATTTGCAAATGATGTATATGTGGATACGGTTATATGGAATTCCACCAAGGTAGATTTGTCCCGCTATCTTGTGAAAGGAAAAAATGTAATACGTTTAAGTATAGTGAATAATTTACGAAATCTCCTTGGTCCCCACCATTTGAAAGAGGGTGAAAGCTATGCGACTGCTCCGCGATCCTTTTTTAAAGAACCTTGTATTTGGAATTTTAATCCGGAAGAGGAATGGGATGAAGATTACTGCTTTGTTGAGACCTCGCTAATATAAAGGAATAGGTAATTACGAAACTCAGTAACTGAAGATATGGAATACACAGCAAATACTGCTTCGAAGCGGAAGTTAAGCCCGAAGGAAACGCCCCCGCGAAGAAATAGTATTTGTTGTGTATTCAAATGCAAAAGGTATATCGTTTCTCAATTACCTAATAAAAGGAAGGAAGCCTATGGAATTGATTATGAGTATGGTGCATCACAATCCAGGTGAAGCACCCTTTGAAACAGAGTTCAATCAACCTGCTAAGCTTAAGGAGTACGGATATAATACCCAGGTACATAAGAATCTTAATGCAGCCATAACCTTTGAACATTTTGATACCAGAATATTTCCCAAGGGAAGTGAAATGCGTGAATGGGTTGAAAATTTTGCACTTGATCGAAAGGAGAAAATGACTAAGGCCAAAGCAGAGGGGCTTTTCGTGATGAATCACCTGGATCTTTTTGTACTTCCTAAAACGATCCTGAAGCTTTATGGCGATGAGCTTTATGACGAAAAGGGCAGGATTTCGGTTGAACGTGAATTAACACTTACCATTCATCAGGCTATGTTTCGTGAAATGTTCGAGCGTTATCCTGAAGTAGATGGTTTAATCATTCGTGTAGGAGAGACCTATCTGCATGATATGCCCTATCACGTCGGGAATGGAGCTGTTGGATATGGAGATATTCAAAGAGAAAAGAAAGAATTTATTAAACTTCTACAATTTTTAAGGGAAGAAATATGCGTTAAGTATAATAGAAAGCTGATTTTTAGAACTTGGGATTGCTATCCCGATAAATTTCATGCAGACATTACTTATTATCTTGATGTTACGGATCATATTATACCCCATGAGAATCTTATTTTTTCCATTAAACATACTGCTCTTGATTTTTGGAGACGTGTGAAATTCAATGATTGTCTTACCAGAGGGCGGCACAGGCAGGTAGTTGAAGTGCAATGTCAAAGGGAGTATGAAGGGAAAGGTGCGTTTCCGTCTTATGTGATGGAAGGCGTGATAAATTCATTCGAAGAGTATGAAATACCGAAAGGAATCAGGGATATCGCGGGGAATCCTAACATCTGCGGTGTCTATGTGTGGCCTCGGGGAGGAGGTTGGTATGGACCGTATCCCTATCATGAATTCTGGAGCGATATTAACGCTTATGTCATAGGGAAATTTGCTTTGGACATAACAAGATCGGAAGAAGAAATATTTTTTGAGTATGTCAAAACGTATATTGGCTTAACCGGTAATGACGCGGATCTTTTCAGAAAAGTGTGCCGTTTATCACAAACGGCGATTTTAAAAGGCAGATACATTGAACAATATGATAAACGGTTATGCGGGAATTTTATGCCCTGTGCAAATTGGATGCGTGATGACCGTTTGGGTGGCTTGCGCCAGTTAAAAAATATACTGGAGATTCTGAATTCGGAAGGAACCATTGATCAGGCATTGGAAGAAAAAAAAGAGGCAGTAATATTGTGGAGACAGATTTTGGATTCCTGTATGTCGATACATTGGAATGATTCAAAATATGAAAACTTTATATGTACCTCAGCGGATTATGGAGTAAGGCTTTTTGAGTTAATATATACCGCTTGGGTTATTATGGTTAGATGGATAAAAAATGATACGTTTGAACTGGAAAGAAATATCGAAGAGTACCATAGGTCATTAAGGTACTACCAGGAGATCAGGAAGAAAGCACAATGCTCAACGCTTTATGAAACCCAGTACTGGCACGAACCTGGAATCGCTGAAACAATAGATAATATTGAGAAAATATTAAACCTTCGGACTTAGCTTCCCCTTCGAAATAGTATATGTTTTGTATAAAATAACTTAAGATTTTGAGTTTCGCAATTACCTAGGAAGTCGATTCATAGATGACAGTCATATATACACACATATTCATTTCGAAAATTTTTAAATGACTTTTACACTCGAATGCTAGGAAGAATGATAGGAAAGGGAGATAACTATGAAAAAAATTCACCTGTTATGTAATGCGCATATTGATCCCGTATGGCTTTGGCAGTGGAAGGAGGGGGCAGCTGAGGCAGTGTCCACGTTCCGGGTGGCAGCAGATTTTTGTGAAAATTATTCAGGTTTTGTATTTAATCATAATGAAGCCCTGTTGTATGAGTGGATAGAAGCTTATGAGCCTGAGCTTTTTTTGCGGATACAGCAATTGGTGCAGCAGAAAAAATGGGTTATTATGGGAGGTTGGTACTTGCAGCCGGATTGTGTTATGACCTCTGGTGAGAGTTTGATGAACCAGATCGCGCTGGGGAGAGCATATTTTAAAGAAAAATTCAATATTATCCCGCGAACGGCTATTAATTTTGATCCGTTTGGGCACTCACGAGGGTTGGTACAAATATTAAAAAAAACGGGCTTTGACAGTTACATTTTTATGAGACCCCAAGAATTTCAGAATGACTTTTTATGGGAAGGCTATGATGGCAGTATAATTCTCGCCCACGGAATCTTTGAAGGCTACAATACCTTAAAAGGAAAGGGCCTTGATAAGATTAAGAAATTAATCGAAGTAGAGAAGAAAGATAACTTATTATGCCTGTGGGGAATCGGTAACCATGGAGGCGGTCCTTCAAAATTGGATTTGGAACAAATTAATCAATATATAGCTGAGAATAAAGAAGTAGTAATTGTCCATTCAGACGCGGAAGCTTATATGAAAGAAGTAGAGAGAACGTCACTCCCAAGGATTGATCAATCCCTGATACCATCTATGGTGGGATGCTATACCTCAATGGTAAGAATAAAGCAGGCGAATAGAAGGTTGGAAAATGCAATTGCGGTAACAGAAAAAATAATGAGCTACGCCTCGCTCACCGGTAAATGTGAGTTTGACACCGAGGAGCTGAACAAGGTAAAAAAATCACTGGCATTTTGCCAATTCCATGATATTCTTCCGGGCTCGGCAATTAAAGCAGTGGAAGAAGATAGTTTGAGAAGATTTGCGTACGGAGAGGAAATTGCGGATCATTTATTTGCAAAAGCCTTTTTTGCATTATGTACGGGTCAGAAAAAAGCAAAGGAGAAAGAAATTCCGGTTATGATATTTAATCCCCATCCCTTTGTGGTGGAAGGTGAATTTGAAGTTGAATTTATGCTGGAGGATCAAAATTGGAACTTAGGTGAAAAGACAGTTGCTGAGGTTTACGATGAATTCGGAAGTACACTGCCCACACAGAATGAGAAACCGGAATGCACCTTTCATCTTGACTGGATACAGAAGGTGGCCTTTCGTGGAAAGCTTGCGCCAGCTTCGGTTAGCAGATTCGATTGCAGACTTACCGTTACGGTAGAAAATAGCAGGAATAACACAAACACAGAGGATCGCTTTATCTGTTGCAGCAATGAGCATATGGCAGTCATGATTGATAAAAAAACAGGCTTGATTGCTCATTATGAAGTTGAGGGCAAGGTACTTGTTACTCAAAGCGGTATTCTGGAAGTATATCAGGACAATGAAGATCCTTGGGGGATGACTGTTGACTCCTTTCAAGATAAGGCAGGAGAATTTACTTTACTATCTGATGAGGCTGCCAACGCATTTATTGGGTATCCGGACAGAAAGGATGAGAATGTTCGTATCATCGAGAACGGCGATGTAAGGATGAAGATCCAGGCAATCTTCGGATACGGCAGATCAGTAGCTGTTGTGGAATATACCATACCAAAGCAAAATAAGTACATCGATGTTAATATTCTGCTTTACTCCAACGAGGCGAATAGTTTCATAAAATATAGGCTGGACACGAATATCAAACAAGGAGTTCCCTATGGACAGACTGCTTACGGATGCGAGGTTCTATCATCGGCCGGAAAAGAGTCAGTATTTCATAAATGGTGTGGACTGCGGGGAGAGGAGAAGGAGCTTTATATTGTAAATGACGGAATCTACGGTGGAAGTTTTGCGAAAGGGGTGATATGGCTTTCTCTCCTTAGAACACCGCTGTATTCTGCGCATCCAATCAATGACAGGCAGATAGCGCCCCGGGACAGATTTATTAAGCATATTGATATGGGGGAAAGGGTGTTTCATTTTAGGATAACCCCGGAGAAAAATATAGAAAGAGAAGCATTGGTATATAATGAGAAGCCCTATGCGCTTTCCTTTTTTCCTTCCGAATCCGGGGATAGGCAAGGGGAGGTTCTTTTGATTGAGGATCCGGCTATTATTCTGACATCGATTCAGAAATACCAGGATGGATATATTGCTCATTTATTTAATAGCTCAGAGCAAAGCATTATATCAAATATTTATGTATTCCCGCTGAAACAGAACAAAAGGCTTAGTTTTCATAAGTATGAACTTAAATTTCTTTTCCTTCATGAGAATGGAATAACAGAAATAGAAGAATATGAAGCAGCCGAAACCTGTGATAAAAATAGTGATAGTTGATTGGTCACTACAATGATAAAACAAATAGGCAATAGCGAAGCAATATATTTTCTAAAAATTGCATACACAACATTCAAATAAAAAGAAATACAGAAGGAGGACTGTATGAGTTGCGAATCGAAATGGATAAGTAGTAAGTATAGTAATAATGAAATTACTGTCCTGTATTTTAGGCGCAAATTTAATATCAGTGTTGAGAATGCCAGCTTATTAATTAACGTAAGTGCGGACAGCAGGTATAAGCTTTACATGAATGACTGTCTGGTTTTAATCGGACCATGTAAAGGCAATGATCATACCTGGTACTATGATTCAGCTGATTTGACAGAGTACTTAGTAAGTGGAGAAAATATTATTTCGGCCGAAGTGGTACATTATCCGGAGGCAACCATTGGATTGTACGAGCAAAAGGGACCTTTTTCAGTTATGAGAACACCAAAGGCAGCCTTTTGGCTGGAAGGGGCTGTTCAAAATGCAAATAACGAAATACTGGAGGATATAAGTACCGATGTAAAATGGAAATGCATGCAGGAAAAGGGTATTGTATTTTTACCTCCAGTTACAGCCTATTTGTCCGGTGGATTTGAGCATTTCGATTACAAGAATATGATTTGCGGGTGGAAAAAAGCTTTGTTTGATGATAGTTCCTGGTCAGAAGCAGAAGTCATAGGTAATTCAAATTTTGATAATTACAGTGCAAATAACTATGGCGAAATTAGTCCCTGGAACCTGGCAAGCAGACCAATACCCCAATTATACAGAAAAGAAAAACGGTTTTCAAAGGTAACAAAGACAGATCTCTCAAGGGATGTTCTGGAGGCATTGTTACAAGGGGAAAAAGAAGTTACCCTACCTCCCGGAAAGACTTATTATCTTGAGGTAACAGCAGGTGAGCTGACAACTGGTTATTTTAATATGCGTTTTACAGGAGGATGTAACAGCAAAATCAAAATAATCTATTCTGAGTCCTATGAACAGGATAGAAATGGTACGTTTGTAAAGGGAATCAGAGATGACAGCAGTGGCATAATCAGAGGGAATTTTGATTTGATTGAGCCAAATGGACAGGATATCAATTACGAAACTTTCTGGTTTCGAACCTTCCGCTTTATCCGAATTGAAATTAGTACAGGAATGGATAGCTTAACGATAAAAAGTCTGGGCTATACAGAGACGGGCTATCCCCTTGAAGTTACCGGGGAATTTGAATCCTCGGACGATACTCATCGAAAGCTTTGGGATATCAGTCTTCGTACATTACTAAGGTGTATGCACGAAACCTATGAGGACTGTCCTTATTATGAACAGCTCCAATATGCTATGGACAGCAGGTTGGAAATGCTTTTTACATATCAGGTTTCCAAGGATGATAGATTGGCCAGAAGATGTATACAAGATTTTCATAGTTCCTTACTTCCCAGCGGCTTATTACAGTCCAGATATCCATCCATTGTAAAGCAGATAATTCCAGGCTTTTGTTTACAATTTATATTTATGCTGGAGGATCATCTGATGTATTATGGTGATTTGGAATTTATAAAACAATATCGGCCTACAATAGATGCAGTTCTTTCGTGGTTTGATAGAAATCGTCAACAACAAGGTCTGGTTAATAAGACAGGCTATTGGAGTTTTGTGGATTGGGTTGAAGGCTGGGAGATGTCAAGTGTGCCTAGAGCCAATCAGGTTGGACCAACGACGATTTACAACTTAATGTATGCCAAAGCACTGCAAAGTGCAGCGTTTCTTAATAAGGCTACTGGCAGAGAAGGGATGGAAACAGAGTATATAAGCAGAAGCCAGGAGATTTTGAAGGCTGTTAAAACATATTGTTATGATGAAAGCAAGGGTCTATTTCAGGATGGACCGGAGGTGAATGAATATAGTCAGCATTGTCAGGTATGGGGGGTGCTTTGCGGTGCTGTTACCGGTGCAGAGGCAAGGGAATTAATGCTTCGAGCTTTGGAGTATAATATGTCAAAGGTATCCTATGCCATGTCCTATTATCTATTTAGAGCGTTGGAAAAGACGGGATTGTATGATAAGGTTCAGCCACTTTTTGACACATGGAGGCAGCTGGCAGATCTGAATTTGACAACCTGGGTTGAGGATCCGGTAAGGCAAAGGAGCGATTGCCATGCTTGGGGATCAGTTCCATTATATGAATTTACAGCAGGAATTCTTGGTGTACAACCGAAATCGATTGGCTACACAACAATTCGAATAAAACCTAATATTTGCAATCTAAAACATGCGAAAGGTATTGTAGTAACAAAACATGGAGAGGTATATGTTGAATGGGAGATCGTTGGAAGTGTATTCACAATTCAAATAGAAACACCGGAAAACATAGAAAAAGAAATTCTATTGCCAGATGAAAGTTCACATTTTACGATGGATGCTAAGGTTTCACTAAGCTGCGATTTAATATAAAATAATCAGCTGAGCTAAATAACTTATTGGAGGTAGGAAGGATGAAACGTGATCAGGGTTTACGATTTATGTTACAAAAGCAGGTAGTACTATGTCTTATCGCAATATTTATTATCGGTATCGGGTATATCAGGGTCAAACCGGTAGCAGCAGAAGTAGCAACAAGTACGATAGAATATGTGAGCGGCAGTTGTGCTTCATCTATTGCTCGCTCAGAAAATTTATCAGTAACGATAACGAACAAAGCAACTGGGGATTATATGGGAAATCCGCAGATATTTGCAGAGATTGTATGGAAGGGTGAAACGGTTGTAAGAGTAACGAAAGATCCGGAGATTCCGGTATACAACTGGAGTAAAGACAAAGAATACACAGATACAATAATATTGCCTGCAATTCCTTTTAATGCGGTCGACGCTAGTTACGAGGTAAGAACTGGTTTTGTTGATACGGCATATAAGGATGGAAGCGATAACAAATTGGTTGGAAATGTTGTAATAGGCAGCCCAATCGCTACTGTTACTCAAAAATGTAGAAATATATATAGTTTAACGATACCTTCCGGTATCGTAAGAGGTACACAGTTTAGCGGCCTCGCCTACATACAGCTATCCCAGGCCATCGATTATGATACTACAGCCTACCTCCAGTTCTGGAAAAATGGAATCTTGTGGGATGTTCTTGAAATTCCGGGTACTATAAAAACCTCCGAGTGGGAAGCGGGTTCTGAGCAGACTGTTAATTTTAATGTAACCCTTGCTGACGATGGTTTACCTAACGATACCTATGATATCAAATTTGGACTCCATAAGATTAATATAAACCAACCTTCTGGTGTGACGGTGAACCTATCTGGGGAAACGAGATATAAGAAGCTGTATAAGCCGATTAGTTACGGCAACTTTATAGATAAAAGGGCTGGACAGACTCATTTTTGGTATGTTAACCAGAATAATGCTATGACATGGGACGGTGAACCATATATCCCAATGGGCGGAATGGTTACTTCCTCAATGCTAGTAAATTACGATTCAAATAATACAGAAAAGAATCAGACGAACTGGAATAAAGATTCTTCCTGTTTGACCACACTTAAAAACAATGGAGTGAAAGATATCTATTTAAATGCCGTTACGGATGGAATGAAAATGCCGGCATGGTCATGGCAATTTATCATTGATCGCTTCGAAAGTGATGGTTTCCAGTACGGAATTCAGCTAAATGCCAAGACAGATGCTTCCGTAAAAACTCCGGTATATATCATACACGAAAATGAAACATCCGGTGGAACCTATAAATTAACGAATGTAACCACAAGTGGAATGAAAACGCTAACCACGAATGGGATTGGAGATATTATGTCAGTGCAATCCTGTCTTTTTTCAGTGATAGATGATAGCACAGGAGAACTGGTACAGTCTGGAACTGGTACAATGAGTTTAAGCCAAAATAATTTTATTTTTAATGCAGATATCAACCTCCCAAATAGCAACAGCCATACCGTTTATTTTGTTCCACGCGTTACAATAAGTGGCTGGAGGCTGCCAAACTTCTGGGACGGTCTCGATGCTCTTACGGAGAAGCTTCAGGACTTTACAAGCAAATTGGAGCTTGGACCCAATTTCCGTTTCTGGCTTGATCCGGTAACAAACGAATCAGGGATCTACAACAATGTGGAAAGCTGCTTGGTAGATAGCGATATATACAGAACCAGATACATTAATTGGCTTGTGAACAAGTATGGAACCATTTCAAATCTGAATGATAATTGGAATATAACCCCGACGCTTTCCTCCTTTGAAGAAGCAGTCAAACTGATTCCATTGGCAGCTGGACCTTCCGGAGCATCTTGGGAAAATAAAATTTATTTAGTTGAGCCTATTACAAATACTACCTATACTTCTGATACAAAAACTTCAGTGTATTGGGATGACCATTTAGCCTTTTTCCTGCAGGACTGCGGAGAATGCAATAATGCGGTAGCAGATGCATTGTCACTGAATGCAGATACCCCTGTTGTACTAAAGCATTGTGGAGTAACGAGTGATTTCTATGTTAATCGTGCTCAGACGGGTGGCTTTGATGGAATAGGTGGGGAAATCTATGCTTATCAGGACGATGTAATAAAAGGAAAATTGGGACTTGGGTACGCGGATGCGGAAAGCTCTTTAAAAACTATGTGGCATATTGCTACAGAAACATCAGACAGAGAAAACTTTACTGCAAAACAAAATTCAGGCATTCATGGCTATGGCTCGCAAGCGCTAATGAATTCTAATTTCAATGCCTTGCTCGAGGGTGGTGCAAAGGGAATCTTTGACTTCCTGCTTACTTGCCCCCATGATCCTTTTATAGAAAGCTGGTATGCGTATACCTCTAATGTTTCACAATTTGATTGGCTGACGAATTACAGAAATGCCAAACTTACCGCCCAGGGGAAAGAAAATATTATGTCCTCTACAATTTCCCCGTATTATATATATCCAAGCTCATACTCTTATTGGTATTATCCCAACCTGAGGACTGCCCTGCTTCCCGGAGGTGATTATGTTTCTATTTGCAGAGTAGCGAAAGATTCATCGGGACACACATATTTTAGCACAAACAATGCCAATATTCGGACTAATGTTTTGGTTACAAGCCTAAATAATGCAACAGCCACAAGTGCCTATGGTTCGGCCCTGAACAATAAAAATCTTAAAAATGGTTCTAATGTTACAGTTTTTTGCGGACTAAGAGGAAATCTTGGCGCCCTGCCTGAGATTGATGCCTATTATACTTCTGTTACCATAAGTGTAAATGGAGCAACTTGCCAGGTTCTGAATCCAACGGACACTTCCACTGTATTATATTCAACGAACGGAGCAGTTTGGGGATTGAGGGATGGCAATCTGATTATTATATCCAACTCGAAATGGCTTTCTAATATTGGAACAGAGTCCAATGCAGTAAATTTCTTGGGAAATATTGATCTTACACCCAGAGGAGAAAATTCAATAAGAGCGACTTGGGATTTTATGTATGATAGAGAGGGATTTACAGCTAAAAATATTAAAAACTTTGATTGGCAAGAAGGTGGATATATCGTTGGGACGAATGCAGGCAATGACCCATATATAATTTCTGAACTCTATTTGGGAACAGATATCAATATTAATAAAACCATTAAGCTAAAACTGAAGAATACTAGTACAAGTACCTCCGGCAAAATATATTTTACGACTGATAGCAGTCCCAGCTTCAACGAAGCAAATAGCATTGCTTTTACGATCAAAGCAAATGATTCAGACTATACAGAGTATACAATTAATATGACGGATGTATCAGGATGGACAGGAACACTTAGGCAGCTAAGGATAGATCCAAACGATGCCCCCAGCGGTTCTTTTGGGATAGACTATATAAAAATATTAAACGACAATACACAATCACCCGGTATGGCTAAGAATTGGGAATTCAATGAGGATACAGAAGGTTTTACTTCAAAGAATATACAAGAGTTTGGATGGCAAACGGGAGGATATGTTGGAGGCATAAATGCCAGTAGTGACCCTTATATGGTTTCAGCTGATAAAATCAGTACGAACATTAATGTAAATAAAACGATCCGCATCAGGTTAAAGAATGATACCTTAAGTACAACGGGGAAAATATACTTTACTACAACAAGTGATACCGCCTGGTCTGAATCTAAAGCAATGAGCTTTCTTATTACGGCAAATTCTGATTTTATAGAGTATACAATTGATATGTCTGGAACTTTAGGCTGGACCGGCACACTGAAACAATTGAGGATAGATCCTAACACGGCTCCCAGTGGTTCATTTAGCATTGATTATATTAGGATATCTTCAGAATAATATTATGTTGGCAAAGCAATTACAAAAAACAGTCAAGTACTTAAAAGCCAAAAGGATATTCTGGAAAAGGGAGTTCAATTTAAACGTTTACGGTATTCCCGCGGCGAGCGTCCTGTTATTTTTTTGAATTGTTTATTAAAGTTAGACAGGTTATCAAAGCCACAGCGGTAGGAGATCGTTGCTATGTCATCGGTTGTCTCGGTCAGCGCTGTGCATGCCGCTTTGATCCTGAGATGGGTTAGATATTCTATGGCACTGCAGCCAACGGCTTTCTTAAAGGAGTTCATAAAGTGGCTTGAACTAATGGCGCAGGTTGCGGCAAGATCGCTAATCGTGATGGCTTCCATATAGTAATAGGTCATATGCTCCAGAGCCGGTCGGATTAGAGAAGAATAGCTGATGTCATTGTCCTGAAAGGAAGACTGATTATAACTTTTTTCAAAATACCAGTAAAGCTGCAATAGAATACTTTTAAGTAAAAGGTCATCATAGGGATTGTTTTTGTAGGCACAGCCTATGATTGTCTCAGTCAGAGAGTGTATAACTTGGTAATCCCGGTGATCCAAGTCATATTTCATATTTACGCGCAGCTGCCCGGTAATAAGAGGGCGTATACAATGGGTGCTGCTGCGATCATTGCTCTCAAGTCCGAGCATGCTGGCGTGGAATACAAAGGCAATATAATGCAGATTCATGTTGGAGGAGGGGTAAGCGGCATGTGGTATATTGGGAGAAATCATAATCACGTCCCCGGGGCTTACTGGAAAGTGTTCGTCTCCGCAGATGAAGTCACCTGTTCCCGATAACACATAATCAAGCTCAAATTCGCTGTGCCAATGCATAGGGACATTGGGAAAAGAATCTGGTATATGGCATTCATAGATGCTGTAAGGAACCAAGGGAGAGCTGTGTTGGCGCTGTTCTTTGTTATCTAAAGATGCAATTATCGTAGATTTCATATCGGACCTCCAGGGATAGCAAATGAAAAAGGATTACTTTATTTAGGGTTCAAGATGCAAATTCTATTGCGAAATGATTAGTGTGAAATGCAGAGCATTTCACATCCGGCATTGAGCAACCTAAAGGTTGAATGTCCGTTAGTGTGAAATGCAGAGCATTTCACATCCAGCATTGAGCAACCTAAAGGTTGAATGTCCGTTAGTGTGAGAGGTAGAACAGTTCTCACTAATCATAGAATAGCATCAATAATATGTAGTATTTGACAAGAAATGTAATAGCTTATAGAGTATTATATCATTGTAATCCAAAAAATCAATTGATCTATAGGAGGATGTACGATGAAATTTGTTGATGACAATGGGGCATTAGTATTTTACCGTAACGGAGAGATGGGCCGAATTGAAGCCTGGGGTAAGGATTCTGTCAGAGTACGTACCACCATGCGTGGAAAGCTGAGTGGAAACAATTGGGCATTAACAGAAAATATTGAGGATATAGCTGGAAGTGTCCAGAAGATAGAGAGTAGTGTAACGATTGAGCAAGAGGAGCACTGGGTAGGGGATGGAACTATTGACCGGAAGGAGATTGCTTCAATTACCAATGGTCGTATTAAGGTGGTAGTAAATTTTGCAGGAATTCTTTCCTTTTATAGAGATGACAAGTTGTTTCTTCGTGAATACTTCCGTATGTACGATGGAACTATTTCCAAAGAGAGCCGCTGTTTGAAGGTGATTAACCGTGAGTGGAAGGGTATCATTGGTGGCACCGATTATTCTTTGAATTTAAAATTTGAAAGTAATAAAGGAGAGAAAATCTTTGGCATGGGTCAATATCAACAAAATGATATGGACTTGAAGGGCTGTGTACTGGAACTGGCACAGCGTAATTCACAGATTTCTGTTCCTTTTGCAGTATCCTCCTTAGGATATGGCTTCCTTTGGAACAATCCAGCGGTTGGTCGTGTCACCTTTGGCAAAAACTATACCGAATGGATTGCAAGATCTACCAAAGAGATGGATTATTGGGTCACGGTGGCAGATGCACCGAAGCAGATAGTGGAAAACTATACTGCAGTTACCGGTCGCGCTGACATGTTTCCGGAAGATCTGATGGGGCTTTGGCAATGCAAGCTGCGCTATAGAACCCAGGATGAGGTCCTGACTGTTGCCAGGCAGTATCAGAAGGAAGGCATTAAGATTGACCAGATCGTCATTGACTTTTTCCATTGGACAGTACAGGGTGACTGGAAATTCGATACACAGTACTGGCCGAATCCTAAGGCA
>JAEWMZ010000227.1 GCA_023392995.1 Bacillota bacterium | reverse complement strand
GGCTATTACATAAAGCTGATATTACTGGAAGGGAACTACAGATAGAAAATCACTGAATTTATAGATACCAACAAAGGTGGTAGGAACTGATCCGAAGCATAAAAATGTTGTCTTGCAGCGGAAGCAGGTTATAAACCAAGAAAGGCAGGGAAATAACTATGAAATTAGAAGAATCTTTTGATAAATTAAATAAGATCATGGATGAACTTGAGAAGCCGGAGATCAGCCTTGAGGATTCCTTTGCTTTGTATCAGGAAGGAATGAAGCTACTAAAGACATGTAATGATTCCATTGATAAGGTTGAGAAGGATTTGATTATATTAAGTGAAAGTGGAGAAGCCAATGAACTTTGATCAGCAAATCAAACAAAAGACCATTGAAATAGAAGAAATAATAAAAAAATACATTCCCAATGAAGAAGGCTTTCAAAGGACGATTATGTCTGCCATGAATTACAGCTTGCTGGCAGGTGGTAAACGTCTGAGACCAATGCTCATGTCCGAGACCTATGCTTTATTTGGCGGGCAGAATCAGGGGATGATTGAGCCCTTTATGGCAGCAATTGAGATGATTCATACCTATTCACTGGTACATGACGATCTTCCGGCCATGGATAATGATGAATACCGCAGAGGAAGAAAGACCACCCATGTGGTGTATGGAGAGGCCATGGGCATTTTAGCTGGGGATGGTCTGTTAAATTATGCTTTTGAAACGGCGTATAAAGCCTTTAACCAAATTCCAGGCCAAAGGCAAGAGCAGCAAATTGAATTGTACCAGCGGGTTGCGAGAGCAGTGCAGGTGCTTGGAGCGAAGGCTGGTATCTATGGAATGATCGGCGGACAGGTAATTGATATGGAGAGCAGTGAGACGCAGGTGAGCAGGGAACGACTGGATCGTATGTATCTGCTCAAAACAGGCGGTTTAGTGGAAGCCTCCATGATGATCGGTGCTATTTTAGCCGGAGCAAAAGAGGCTGAAATATTAATAGTAGAACAGATTGCGGGAGATATTGGTCTTGCCTTCCAGATCAAAGATGATATTCTGGATGTAACCAGTACGCAGGAAGTATTAGGCAAGCCGACACATAGTGATGAAAAGAATGAAAAGACTACCTATGTGACACTGCTGGGGCTGGATAATGCGGATCAAGAGGTGCATTTTCTGTCAGAGCGTGCAATTACAGCGTATCATTCCTTAAAAAGGGAGAATGAATTTTTATTAAACTTAATTTTAATGTTAGTAGATCGAAAATATTGATGAAAACGATATTTAGGCAATTGCGAAACAATATAGTTTTTGCAATTGTATACACAGCAGATACTATTTCTTCGCGGGGGCGCTTCCTTCGGGCTTAGCTTCCGCTTCGATACAGTATCTGTTGTGTATACAATAGCTTCAGTTAATGAGTTTCGCAATTACCTAATGATGAAGGTATTGATGAGGATATTGATGAAAAATAAAAAAGATAGATATGACATAGAGCAGGAAGGTGAGGTGGATTTTTTTGCCCAAATTATTAGATGAAATAAGAGAAGCGAATGATATAAAGAGCATTATGGCGCAGGATTACGATAAATTGGCAGAAGAAATCCGTGGGTTTTTGATACAAAACATCAGTAAGACCGGAGGTCATCTTGCTTCGAACCTTGGAGTGGTAGAGCTTACGATGGCTCTTCATAAATTTTTAAATTTCCCGCAGGATAAATTGGTATGGGATGTCGGACATCAGGCATATACCCATAAAATCCTGACCGGCAGAAAGGATATGTTTCCTTCCCTGCGTCAGTTAGACGGCTTAAGCGGTTTCCCTAAGATGGAAGAGAGCTGCTGTGACTCCTTTGATACCGGACATAGTTCCACAGCTATTTCAGCAGCCCTAGGCCTGGTAAAAGCCAGAGACCTAAGCGGTGGAATGGAAAGAATCGTCGCAGTTCTGGGAGATGGGGCTCTTACGGGAGGTATGGCCTTTGAAGCCATTAATAATGCCGGAAGACTAAAAACGAATTTTATCATCGTACTTAACGATAATAATATGTCCATCTCTGAAAATGTGGGAGGATTGGCTAATTATCTGGCAAAACTCAGGACAAGCAACCGCTATACGGGCTTTAAAGAGAATATGGAAAATACCCTGAATAATGTACCGGGCGGCAAAGGTGTTATCGACATGCTAAAACGCTCCAAGGATGCGGTAAAGTACTTTATGCTCCCCAGCATGTTCTTTGAAGATATGGGACTTACCTATATTGGACCGATTGACGGCCATAATGTGGCTCAAATGGTAGAAGCCTTTGAAACAGCGGCCAAATCAAAAAAGGCAGTGGTAGTGCATGTACTCACAAAAAAGGGCAGGGGATATCAGTTTGCAGAGAAGTATCCGGCCAGATACCATGCGGTGGAACCCTTTGATATTTCCAATGGACAATCATTCCGCAAAGAAAAGGATAATTCCTATACGAAAGCCTTCTCGGAGGCCATAATTAATTTGGCAAAGCGGGATGATAAGGTATTGGCTATTACGGCTGCAATGCCCAATGGAACTGGCTTGAACGATTTTAAGAAGAAATACCCGGAGCGTTTTTTTGATGTGGGTATCGCTGAGCAGCATGCAGTCACCTTTGCGGCGGGCTTGGCTCTGGGAGGCTACAAGCCGGTAGTAGCTATTTATTCCACCTTTTTGCAAAGAGCCTATGACCAGATTATTCATGATGTCTGTATTAATAACCTGCCGGTAGTATTCGCCATAGACCGGGCAGGTATTACCGGAAAGGATGGCAAGACGCATCAGGGAACCTTTGATTTATCCTTCCT
>JAEWMZ010000223.1 GCA_023392995.1 Bacillota bacterium | reverse complement strand
TTTGAATTCGGTTCAAAGGAAAGAACCCTGGAAGGACAGGAGATTCAGGCCATGGTTGATGAGTTACTGGCATTGTTGGCAGCAAAGGATATTGTAATTCGTAAATAGTATGAAATGTAGAATATTTTATATCCTGCACCTGTCGACCTGTGGACGAATGACAGTTAATGTGAAATACAACGGATAGTTCAAAGACAGGAAGAGGTTCTGCAAGGCGGATTTTTTCCTGTCTTTCTTTGAAAAAAGAAGTACCTGTTACCAGTTTTTGCTTAGTAAACAACCCGGGTAACAGGGAATAATATTTGTCATAATACCTTTCTAATCAGTATATGTTCTAAAGAAAGTATTACCTATTTGTAATACAGAATGAGAGCATAGGAGAGATTAGCATGCAGCATAAGGGGACAAATACCATTGAGACACTTCGCCTGGTGCTTCGCAGATTCCGTATAGAGGATGCGAAAGCCATGTACGAGAATTGGGCAGGAGACATGGAGGTATGCAAATTCCTTTCCTGGGGACCCCATCCGGATCAGGAAGCCTCCAGGGCAAGAATAAGATATTGGGTAAGCCGTTACGGAGAGCTTAATTTCTATCAATGGGCAATTGAGCTGAAGGCAACAAATCAGCCGGTTGGTTCAATTAGTGTGGAGATATCCAATGAACGGACACAAAGCTGCGAGATTGGCTATTGTATTGGAAGAGAATATTGGAACCGAGGTATTATGACGGAAGCAGTAAGGGCGATTATGCATTACTTGTTTTATGATATCGGATACGTTATGATTCAGGCAAAACATGACGTTATTAACCTTGCATCTGGAAAAGTAATGCAGAAGGCAGGCATGAGTTATCTTAAAATTGAGAAAAATGTAGGCTTTCGAAGAGACGGTACCCGCTATGATGTAGTAGTATATCAGAAATACATTGATTCTGATTGATCCTAGAAGAGAGGATATATTTTAATGAATTTTGTTAAAAATACTTTATGAAACCAAATCCTAGTATTATAATGGGTAAGTACATTAAGATTTTCCAGATGTGCAGTGGAATTGGTAGAATTCTCTGAGTCTTGCAAGAATCTGAAGTTTAGATTACATAGGAGGAACAAAGCATGTTAAAGGAATTTAAGAAATTTGCCTTGAAAGGGAACATGATTGATTTGGCAGTTGGTATCATTATCGGTGGTGCCTTTAGCAGTATTGTAAACTCACTGGTAAATGATATTATAATGCCTATTTTAAGCATATTCACCAGTCAGATTGACTTTACCAACTGGTTTTTTTCATTAGATGGAAAGCAGTATGCGACTCTTAAGGCTGCCCAGGATGCAGGAGCATCCACAGTTAACTATGGACTTTTCCTATCAGGAGTATTGAATTTTCTGATTATGGCTTTCGTCGTATTTTTGATGGTTCGCTGGATTAATAAGTTAAAAAGACCGGAGCCGGTGGCAGAGCCAACTACAAAAACTTGCCCCTACTGTTGCTCCGCCATCAGTTTGAATGCAACAAAATGCCCCCATTGTACTTCTGATTTAGTGGAGGAGCTGTAATTCAAGGATGGGAAGTTTAATTTTATCGTATCATCCGTATAATAATAAGAAGAAGAATCCTGAATCAGTAGTGCTGGAACAGTAAGGAATAGAATAGGAGAATATACATGCTTCGTAGGTTTTATCCTAAGAGATTGGCAGAGTCATCCTATGCCATTGACTATGAAAAATTATATCAGGAAGGATATCGGGGGCTTCTGTTTGATATTGATAATACCCTGGTGGAGCATGGTGCTGATGCGACACCGAGAGCCCTTGAATTATTTGAACGCTTAAAAAAGATTGGCTTTCAGACCTGTCTTATATCCAATAACAGTGAGGCAAGGGTAAGCAGATTCAACAAGAAGATTGGCACAAATTATATTTATAAGGCCAATAAACCCTTTAAAAAGAACTATATCAAAGCCGTTAAAATCATGGGAACCAGAATTGATACTACAGTATTCGTAGGCGACCAGCTTTTTACCGATGTTTATGGGGCTAATAAGATTGGTATGATGACCTATCTGGTAAAGCCCATCCATCCCAAGGAGGAAATACAGATTATTCTTAAGCGTAAGCTTGAACGTATCGTATTATATTACTATCGAAAGGATCTTGCGAAGAGAAGAGGCAAATGAAGCACAATATAATTTTGATCGGATTTATGGGATCAGGCAAAACCTGTGTGGGAGAATGTCTGGCAAAGCAATTGTCCTATGGATTTTGGGATACGGATCAGCTGATCGAAGAAAGAGCAGGGAAATCAATTAGTCATATATTTTCAATTCACGGGGAAGAATATTTTCGTGATCTTGAGACTAACTTGATCAAAGAGTTGGTACCTGTGCTAAAAGACACTGTGTTATCCACTGGTGGAGGCATGCCGGTCAGGAAAGAGAATTCCGCCTTATTAAAGGAACTGGGCTTCGTAGTTTTCTTAAAGACTTCAAAGGAAACTACCATAACCAGATTGCAGGGAGATAGCTCCAGACCCTTATTGCAGGGAGATGAACTGGAGGAAAAGGTGGAGC
>JAEWMZ010000219.1 GCA_023392995.1 Bacillota bacterium | reverse complement strand
CAACATCCCACTGGATGAATATCCAAGAAGATGCATCTCACAGATTGAAGGTTGGGAGAAGGAGAAAAATAACATTCTAAATCATGTCCAAATGAACCATACCCGTTCCAGAGAATACGCTTCTTATATTATGGAAGCTATTGTGACCAATCAGCCTTATAAAATCGGAGGAAATGTAATAAATACAGGATTAATTGACAATCTTCCTTCCGAGGCCTGCGTGGAGGTTCCCTGCCTCGTGGATGCAAACGGCGTGCAGCCTTGTCATGTTGGAAAGCTTCCGCTGCAGCTGGCTGCTATGAACATGACCAATATCAATCCACAGCTATTGACGATTGAAGCTGCAGTTACCGGTAAAAAAGAGCAGATCTATCAGGCGGCAATGCTGGATCCCCATACAGCAGCCGAGTTATCCATTGATGATATCGTGAAGATGTGTGATGAGTTAATTAGCGCCCATGGTGAATATATGAGCTTCTATCATTGATGTATTATATAATGCGTAAAATCCGAGGCAGCCGCCTCGGATTTTACCTATTTGATCCTATACCAACTCCTCCAGCATCTCTTTGCTCCAGTCACTGTAGAGCTGTGCCTGTCTAAGCCCGAGATCAAGAACTTTTAAGATTTGGCGGTGATTGTTATGCATATCAATCATACTGGTCAGTTCCTGGCGAAACATCTGAAATAATAACACTTTCTGATCTGCCTGTTCCTTAAATAGGATCAAATGCCGCTTCATTTCCTCTGCGTTCTGATCCGTAGCAAAATACATTTTTAATAAAAATTCACTTCGAATGGTATCTTTTTCGTTTTCTGACTCCATCCACTTTTTCAGCGCCTGGCTTCCCTCCGGCGTGATGCGATATTTTATCTTTTCCGACCTGGCATTTGGAGTATCTTTTGAAGGAACCTGCTCGATCAAGGCTTCCTCCTTTAGCTTACTCAGTTCCGGATAAATCTGCCCATAGCTTTCCTGCCAGAAGAAGGACATCCGTATATTAATAATTTTCTTAATATCATAGCCACTCAGATCTTCCTCCTGCAATAATCCCAGGATAACAAACCGTGTTTTTTTCATGCCTTCCTCCATTTCTTATATCAGGCAGGCAATAGCGAAACAATATAGTTTCTGCCATTACCTACACAGTAGATACGGCTCCGAAGCAGAAGCTAAGCCCGAAGGAAGTGCTCCCCGGAAGAAATAGTATCTGCTGTGTATCTCAATATCTTAAGTTTATGAATTCGCAATTACCTAACAAATTAGGTATGGGTAGTATACAACGAAATAATTATGAGATCAAGCTGCCGCCAGCATCCATAAAGCACTATTTCATCTGATATCGGATTGCCTTTTTCGGGCACGTATCAATACAAGCACCACATAGGATACACTCTGTGTCATCCATCTTTTCTCCTAAAACCTTTTCATTAACCTTTAAGCTCATGGGACAGGCTTTATCACAGGCATGACAATTAATGCATTTTCCCTTCTCTGACGTCAGCCGAAGCTGCTTTATATGTAAGATTTGTCCCAGCTTACTTCCCAGCACCATAAAAGGTGCCATCCAGCAAATATAATGGCAGAAGGTTCTCTTACCTCCAACAAGTGCCGGTATCACGATTAGTAGAATAATTCCATAATAAATAATATATGCATATATATTAGCGATCGAAATACCATGGTCCGTCATATAGAAAAAGTTAACACTTATCTCTTTGCTGCGGTTTAAAAAGCATAGAATAATCGCAAAAATCCAAACCGTCCAAATGACATACTTGATATAATTTTTCCAGCCCTGCTTGGGACTTTTCGTGGTTATCAGCGTGGCACACTCCTGAATTCCTCCCGCAGGACACAGATAAGCACAGAACAGTCTGCCAAAGAATATCGAAGTAATTAACATCCCAGTAAATACAAGGAAGCTTCCGGTCATTACTCCCTCCAATGCCCCTTGAATAATCAGGTAAGGTGAAAAGTAGAAAATTGTAATCGGGAATAGCAGCATTGATAAAATAATTATTAATTTACGAATGTTTTGTCTTTTCATGCTTGATTACCTCCATTTGGATTTTTATAATATCTTTCTGATTCTTATTAATATCTCATTTTTCTTTTATATCCCATTTCTTTTCGACCTTTGTATTTAAGAAAATAAATATAGGTTATAATCGATTTTATATCTTTAAGATATATATCTATAAGATATAACAAATAACATACTTCGTCAATCCCTTTTAATTATTTTTTCAAGGTTTATTTTTAAATGATTGGAAGCTGCATCAATTTTCTGCTTAAAAAAAGCCAGAACTATCTGTCCTGGCTTTTCTCCCTATAATAATATACCTACATAATACCGGTTCTCCCAATAAAACCCCGGCTATGCTCTACACCATTTGTCTATTCCATCTCAATCCGATATCTTCGCAGGATCTTTTCTGCTTCACTGCTACAATCTGGATAGGCACTCAATGTCGATTGTATGGATCGCATTGCTTCCTCTGCCTGCCTGGAATTAATATCAATACGTTCACGAAGCTTCTGTCTGCGTATATTTAACCTGTGGCGCACCTCTACCATCTCTTTATTGTCCAGCAGTGCCGAGGTCTGAAAGATCCATATTTCCGCATCCTTGACACCGAATTTTTGCAGCTGATGAATCAGCTCATTATTATAAAATTCGATTAATTCCGTATTCGTCTTATACCTTCTGGATTCGTCCTTTAAACGTACATATTCCTCCCAGTAAGTCTTTAATTGCTGGCTGTTCTCAACCATATATTTATTATAGCTATAGTCCAGATAATTACGGTTATTTACCGATTTAATCTTAACCTTATTCAACAGCATAATTAATCGGTTTTGCTTCAGCTGAAGAACTGCGATATCCCCTACATTCTTTCTGGCTTCCAGTATAATATAAAGTGCAGAGGCCATTCCCATTAAAACTGTGAGCAGGAAGGGTACTGTAAAACTCGCCTTTGCATTGTTCGATAGAACAGCAAAAAATAGAAATAGGATCAGAATTATAATACTTGTAGTAATCGCAATTCCTTTCAGAAATGCTTGTTTATTCGTAATATCTCTCTGCTCCCCGTCCAGGGCTTCTCTCTCCTCTTCCAGATGCGTCAGATCCTGCTCAATGGATAGCTGATAGCCCTCGCTCTCTTTTATGACCGGCAGCTCCTTTGGTATTTGTAATTCATAACGGTCAAAATGACGATATTGGGCATCGGATAGCTTTGAATTTCTATTTTGAAGCTTGTTTCGCTCTTTTGTCAAATTAAATATGTTTCTTGCTGCCTCTTCCAGTAATCCTCGTTCCTCAAGGGGGATTAAATCAATCTTCTGCATATCTGTCAGATAAGAAGTAACCGCCTGGTATTCTACTTTCGCCTCCTCCATCTGTCGGCCTGCCTCATTCATAATCTCACAATTATCCTTGATATAGGTCAGACGTTCGGATTGAGTGCCAAGGCGGATTGGTTTCGCAGGAGCTTTATTGTCCCTCTTAGTCTCTAGCGGAAGGGACTCCTCTTCCTTTTCAATATCTTTATCCTGTTTCTTTTTCCGATTAAATAAACCCATCTTCTTACCTTTCCTTATCTCTAAATCTACTTTTTGGCAAAGCCCTAGAGGATTCACCCACACGATTTATCAGCTGCTGGACCTCCTTACATCTGCCGGATTTTACCTTTCCAGACCTCCAGCTGCTCATCCACGAATTGATAAAATCGCTCACTGTCACCTTGCTCTTTTATCTGCCTAAGCTCCCCCAGCTTCTCCAACTGCTCCGAAGCTTGTATTTCCTGCTCTTTTTGCTGTAAAAATGTAAGTATCGATTGCTCCGCCTCTTCCGAAATCTGATATTCTGTTATGATTTGTTTATAGTTGTCCTCGTTACTGCTGAGCATTTTCGTATATAGATACTGTTTTAAGCTTTCTTCCCGGTTATTACGTTCAAAGGCATAGCCAAATAATCTGGAGGCCTCTCTTAGCCCAGTTATATGAACCTTTGCCACCGCCAAATTATGAAATACATCTCCATATTCCTCAGGAGTTAACTCCGCTGCCTCTTTTGAAGCAATAATACGCTCGTATTCTGTAGCAGCTTCCAGGTATTGTTCGTTTTTCAGGTAATGATTTGCTTTGATCCAATGCCTTTTCATCACAGGCATCCCGATTACCGTGTCAAGAATCTTTAGTACTGCTTTGATCTCTTCTTCCGTATAATAATCGGCACTGCATAAGATCACTGTTATGAGTGTCTTAACATCTGCTTTCTGCCTTTTTAACAGCTTTAGCTTTTTGGCTCTCTCTGTCAGCTTAAGCTCAGTACCAATCCAGTCAAATAAATCCTCACTTAGCATGTCCTCTTCTATCATGTATACATTATGATAGAGGTAGTAACATAACTCCTCAATCGAATAGATCCGGATACCACTTCCGGGAAATCCATATGGTCTTGTAGTTCGTTCTCCGCTGCACAAGATCAGCTTAACCATGACAGCCTCCATCCGCCGCTTATAACGGCACTCAGATTCGTATTCTATATATCATTTCTTCTCCAGTACCCTGAAACAATTCTCCAAAGCCAAGATCAGTCACTTTTATGACTGCCAGCTCTTTACTTTCACAGCTGACATCAATCCTAAGTCTGGTTGTCCGGTTCATCTTCTCAGTCCACTGCTCTAAGTGTAAGGTTTCTTTCAGCGGTTCATTTGACATAATACTTTTTAGGATAAGCTCGAGCTTTGGCTCTCCCTCGGGTATTACCTCTATTCCCTTTTTTGCTTCATACCATATCTGCCCTGCTTCCAAAAGCGGTAATTCCACATATTTCGTATCAAGGTAAACGCGAATTGCTACTGTGGTTGTTATCATGTCATCATTTAACAGTATGATATCCTGCCGCTTTACCGCTTCGGATAATTCCTTCGCAGCAAAGCAGGCACCCAGTGTGAATAAATTATGTCCCATAAAGCCTCTGCGACCGATGCATAGTTTCTTAATGGATTCCTCTGCCCAGCCGCCCTCGAAGCCTTCACCGGTAAAATACAGCGCACTTATCATCTGCCTGTGCAAAACCATATTCGCCGTATTCTCGAAGAGATAAGCCAGGTTTATGTCCTTTTGTAGTCGAACCTCCTGATTCAGTTCTCCCGAAAGATCTGTTTTCATCAAACTGGCCACCATTGGCTTTACTCTGCGGTTAATCTGTATCTGATAATAGATAATCCCATCCTTCGTAAAATCGAATAAGCCAACATCATTGCTCCATAAAGCCCTATCCTGATTTAACGCATAATATAGATAGGCTCCCGCATGGCCGAGGACAAATACCCTATCCTTCTCCAGTCCCAATTGAAACAGAGCCTCATAGATTCGTCCTACAACCTCCTGGCTGGCATCCGGCACGGTAACGACCAGCCTGGTAATCGGATCAGTAGGAAAGAGATTGCGAATGAGTACCAACGATTTACGAAAAAACTTTTCTAGTAAAGCAACCGCGCCATATTCTGTCTCTAATAAATCAACCGTCTCATTATCACGTACTTTTCTTAAGAGCTGATCTACTAAGATGCCTGATCCATTCCTTGCACCGGAGATTGCTTCCTCACCATAAAGCCATTGCTTCGTATCCGTCCTAAGACACAAAGCTGTCGGTATCCTGTTATCACTTCCCCCGGCTTCTGATGCTCCTATCGGTATGGGTTCTCCAGTCTTATAACTGTAACAGCTAATCTGTGTAAAGTCATCACATAAATCGTAACCAACAATTACTTTCCTTGGTGCATCCATTTACAGTTCTCCTTTATTATTCAATCGGGTGAAAGCATTCCTGAATCATTAGCTCCTGTTTTACATACTGCTCCATCAGCTCCAACAGTGTACTATCCTCCTGAAGCTCCCTTGCCTGAAGCATTTTATTAACCCGGTTATAATTTGAGTTCTCTTCCTCGGGGATTTCACTTTCATAGCAAATCTGATAGACCTCAGTATGATTTGTATTTTCAGCAGATTCTTCTGAAATATAATATTGCAGCTCCTCATGATAAAAGCATACCAGCTCTTTACAATGAATCCCTAAAATCATATTTGGCATTCGCTCTGTTATAAACTTCCCATCCTTTGCATTGCCCAAGGAATAATGAATATATACCTGCTTTTTCGGATCAGCGTGATAGGTAATAAAGCATTTATCGGTCAGACGCTCCGGCAGTATCATCCGGTCTTTATATTCTAAGAACAGCGGAAGAACAATGCCCTTTCGAACCAGTCTGCCAATATGATACTCTGCAAACACAAGCTCCTGCTCTGTTAGCCTGCCATTACCTGCATGAAATTTAAGCCAGGCTAACAAGCAGCTGTCATTCTCCTCATAATACAACTCCCGCTTCATAATCGGAAATAACTCTTGATCGATCGCGGCATCATGAACCAGATATCGATACGCGTTATAGGTCAGGAATGCCCGAACCAGTGTATGATTTATGATATCCTTATAGTATATCTGGAAAATCAGAAAGCTTTCTTCCACATAATTCTCTGTAAATAGCATCTGTGAGAGCAACCGCTCTTCCAACCTATGGGTGTTTAGTTCAAATTGCCTTGCGGCCTTCCACAAACCGATCATATCCCTGGTTGGTCCCTCATAATATTCCGTCAGGTAGCTCAGGATTGCTTCATCATACTTTTTATTGATAAATACATGATAACACAAATGTATCATGATTTCTCTCTTTACGGCTGTTTCTTGTCCCCCAATCCAACCAGAGCAGAGTTTAACCAGCCGATTGATGGAGATTCCTTCTACTGCGAAGTTTTCAAGAGCACAAAGAGCCTGCTGGTATAAAGCGCGCACCACCATTATTTCAATATATTTTGATCTCTCTAAAGGTGAGATTTCATAAAGATTTAGCTCCGCCAGATATTTTTCCAATAGCTCATCGTCATAATTTTCATAGTAATACTCAATTAGGGTCTGGCGGCAAATTGCTGCGTACTTCGGTGTTAGTCCCTCAATATTCAGAACCTTTTTTCTAAGAGCAATTGCCTGATCACTTACAATCAGATAGCTTTCGTAACGGTCAAACAAATGTAACAGCAGCATCGGATGATCACTATATTCTATGCAACGGTTTTCATACTCCTCCGGATTAAGATAGGGTATCAGAGAATACTCGATTGACTGTGCATACCGGTTCCCCAGGGTGTCTGCCAATAATATCTCTACATTTTTAGTATATAAATCAACATGTGCTCTTCCCTGAACCAGCGCAGCAATCTCTTCTTCCCCGGTTTCCTTATGTATTACAATCACACTGACCATATTAGGGTTCTTACATACTACCTCATTTCTGAAAATTACATAGGGCAGATTTTTCAAGACTTCATTGCTCACCGTACTCTTACCAAAAAATTCTTTATACAATACAGCCAGATCACGATTAATCAGATGTCCTTCTAACATCTTTTCCGCAAATATCTCTATCCGCTTATAGTAGGAACGGTAAATAGAATCATACTTGTCTTTTCCTCGAACCACATTTGCATACAAGTACGCTTTTTTCCGATCGCTTAAATTACTGTTATAAATAAAGTATAAGAGCACCGGCTGTGCCAAGGATATGCCAACCTCATCCGGCACGGAATACATATAGTATTCATAAAGCTCTGTGATGCGCAAATGCGCCTCCACTCCCAGGCGGTACCATTCAAAGTATTTCTCAGACCGTTTCATCCCTTTAATCAGTGTACTGCAAAGGGCTGATAAAATCTCTGTGCCTCCGTACTCATCGTATAGTTTGCATAGATCCCTATAGATCACCTGGTGAAAGTTCTTTTTCTTACCGACAAGATAGATATACTGTTGGGCTGTCTCCTTCTTTAGCATCCAGTTTTTTATTCCAAAATTAAGTACCTGAAGCTCAAATTCATTCAATTCCCGTAACAGATATGCATCCTCATTCACCACTCCGATCGCTTCATAATAAAGAATGGGGCTGCGGCATCCAAGTTCAAACTGCTCCTTCATGTCTTGCAGCTTTGCAGTTCTGTTTTTCTCGTATTTTCGATCCAGATACAAAAGCAGCCACAACAGACGCCAGTCCCTGGGATTACGCTCATAATAGCTGCGAATAGTACGTGCCGCCAAATCAATAGCCGCTTCCTCTTTTTTATATAATGCATCTAAATAAAGATAACAGCAGTATTCAAAGCTGCTTTTCTTTTTTAAGATCCCCTCCACTGCTGCCAGATCTGCTAAAAGCTCCTCTGCCAGCTTATTCTTACCGGAAATAATGGACAAGTGAATGCGCATTAGCTCTTTCACATGATTTACCTCCGGTCCCGGAAGTTTTCGAATGATAGCATCTGCTTCGATTAAATACTCCGAGATTTTAATGCGGTTCAAGCGAAAGCTAAGATAATTATCTACGATTCTATATTCTAATCTCTGATATCTTCTCTTGTCAGAATTCTTGATGGTATCTCTTTTCCATTTCACTACAATATGGACTTTTAAGGTTTGATCTGCGGTCTTTATATAAATGTTACCGTAATTAATCCCGTATTTTAATTGCTTCCGATCAATATTATAAGAAATTTGATAGGTATTTCCAATAAAACGATCTGCCCATAAAAACTTTTGTTCCAGTACAATAAAAGGGGCATCTGCACTTACACGAATCTCTGCATATCCCCAATTATTCTTCGTTAATACAATTTTATCGCAGATTACCTCCTGTGAAATTTGATACTCTACTTCAGTACGATCCACCTCCAAGCGAATCGCAGCTTTCTTATGAATTGTAATCAAAAATTC
>JAEWMZ010000216.1 GCA_023392995.1 Bacillota bacterium | reverse complement strand
CTCCTGCTTACCTGTACGGAGGCGTATCGTTAGAGTATATTCGCTTAGGGCATAAGCATATTGCGATTGTGGGATATGTAAAATTGCACTTTTATTCATGTCAACACCGTTATATAATACATGCTTTTCATTGTATTATTGCCTTTCACTAAATCCTGAAAAAATTAGGTAAGGCACCTTTCTATGTTTTATTCCTTAATAGTTTAGATTTGTTTATGATGCTTTGAGGTTCTGCATCAACCCTTTACACCACCGGCAGTCAAGCCGGATACCATATACTTTTGAATCAGGAAGAAGATGATCAGGATCGGAAGAGAAATTACAATACTGGCTGCTGCAAATAATGGCCAGCTTCTGCTGTAATCGCTTGACTGCAGCTGATACAATCCCCCTGCAAGAGTATAATTGCTTTCGCTCAGTAAAAAAGTCGTGGAAAATAAATATTCATTCCATACAAAAATGAGCACCATGACTGAGGTGACAATAATAGCGGGCATTGCCAAAGGCAATACGATCTTTCGGATCAGCTGAAAATCATTTGCACCATCAATTTTCGAAGCCTCCTCAATTTCATTGGGTATGGTATCAAAATAACCCTTCAGATTCCAAATCCCAAAGATACACATAGAGCCGGCATATATAATCACAAGTCCAAGCTGTGTATTTAAAAGCTGAAGCTCTTTAAATAAACGAAAGATTGCGAACATGGATAGTATCTGGGGAAAAGCATTTAATAGCAACAACAGCTTGAGGGTAGGCCATTTCCCCTTAAAATTGTACCTGGAAAATGCATATGCAGCAATGACAGCACAACTCATAGCAAGAATCATAGTATAAAAGCTGAGCTGTACGGAATGCAGGAACCAGGCGGAAAACAACTCATCGCGGAACAGCTCCTTATAATTATGGAGGGTAAAGCTCTGGGGCAGAAGAGAAGCGCTGCCGGACAATACGATATTACTACTACTTAAGGAGAGAAGGAGTGCATAAATAATCGGAATTAAGCCGATGGAACAGATCCCAATAAAGATGGCGTTTAAAAAAGTCAGCCCTATTATTTTCTTGGTTCTTTTCTTCATGAGGCACTTTCCTCCTTTAAGCCTTTATTCATTACAAGTACGAAGATGATAATAATCACAAATATGACAATCGAGATAGCTGAGGACAATCCGTAATTATTGGATATAAAGGCATTCTGATAAGCATAAGTGATCACGGTCTGCAGGGAGGCGCCGGAGAGGGAGCCCTTTTGCATGGTTAAAAGGTAAATGATATCGAACTGTTTAAATGTAGTAAAGGTCGTCATAATAACGGCAGGTGCAAGGATATGCTTAATCAACGGGATTGTGATATACCTGCTTTTTTGCAGAAAGCCTGCTCCTTCCAGCTGAGCACACTCATAATAGCTGGGATCAATGCTTTGCAAGGCTCCATCGATCATCATAATCATAAAGGGCAGAGCCATCCATAAGTTTAGTGCACTACAAGACAGAAAGGCAGGAATGTTCTCAGATAAAAAGTTAATCTTGGGCAGTCCGATGGAAGCAAGTATCTTATTAAATAAGCCAAATTGTGTATTAAACATACCTACCCGCCAAAGGAGGATAGAGACATAAGCTGGCATTGCCCAGGGAAACATAAGTAAGGTTTTGTAAAGTCTGGCTAGCTTAAGCCCCGGAACATTGAGACCTAAGGCAATAAAATAGGCAATCACCACCTGCAGCACCATATTATAAAGTGTCCATAAAACAGTGGTGCCTAAAGCTTTTAAGAAGCCGCTGTCTAATTTAAATAACGCCCGTTGGAAATTACTCAGACCAATGAAGTGAAAATCGAACCAATGGTATAGGTTCATATTTGTCAGGGAGATATAACCGGTATAGAGAATGGGGAATACCACAATTCCTCCAATTAAAAGAATGGCCGGTATAATATAAATCCATGGAAATAGCCTGTATTTCTTCTTCATCTGTTTTCTCCCTTCTTTACTTAGTAAAATTGGTAATTGCGAAACACAGAAACTTAGCTATTGTATACACAACATATACTGTTTCGAAGCGGAAGCTAAGCCCGAAGGAAGCGTTGGAGCGTAGGAAGAGTATGTGTTGTGCATACAATTACAATAACTATATTGTTTCGCAATTGCCTATCTGATGAAATATCAATTGCAAAGCTGCAAAGAGATTGTAGTTTATAGTCCCAAAGAGCTTCGTAATTGACGATAAGAATTTATTTATTGCATATCAGAAATTGCTGTCTTGGCTTCCTTCTGATATTGAGCGGAAGCATCCTCGATTGAAGCATTGGACTTATTAACGGCTGCAAGTAATGCCTCGGTTGGTCCCCACATAACGCTCATTTGAGGAATATTTGGCATAGGCTGTGCTGTTGCGGCGGTATCCCTCATGGCTATGACCATTTCATTTGCTGCAACGTCAGGATCATCATATACGGCTATATTCGCTGGTGCACAGTTGAAATCTTTTGCTAATGAAACACCGAGATCCTTGCTAGCAAAGGCATTTAATACTTTTACAAGAGCATCCTTTTTATCCAGAGTAGTCTTTAAGATGCCTACACCCTGAACGCCGGAATAAGGAGCCAGAGAATAACCATTCGGCAATGTGAAGCTGGACAAAGACTTAATGCCCAGATTGATACCGGCTTCCTGAATTCCGGGAACCAGCCAGGGACCGCCAATGATCGCTTGTGCTTTGCCTTCATTAAATAGAGTAGTTACGGTATTGTAATCTCCGTCAGCCTCCAGAGCTGCAAATTTTTGATGATAGGCGATTGCTTCCTTGGTTTCTGCATTATCAAGACCAGGATTACCGGATTCATCAATAATATAACCACCATAACCGTTGATAAACGGAGCAACATTATAAGCAGTAGAATGCTGATTAACCAGTGCATAGGAATCTGCCGCAGCATCTGTGTGCGCTTTCATATAGGTATAAAGTTCTTCCGTAGTGGAAGGAAGGTCTCCCTGCCATAAATCCTTGTTATATAAAAAGAGTAAGGTTTCAAAATATACCGGCAGGAAATATTGTTTTCCCTGATAGGTTCCAGCAGTGACTGTCATGGGAAAAAGCTGATCATAAAGGCTGGTATCGGAACCCAGGATATCATTCAGGGGAGCAACAATACCCATCTCTACAAAAGTTCCAAGTGAATCATGTGCATAGAAATACATGTCAGGACCATTGGTCTTGTCGTTACCATAAAGCTTCAGCTGATCTGTAAGTCCGGTTTTCTTTTCAAAGGTTACAGTAATATTATCCGCGGATAAAGCTTCGTTTATTTGCTTTTCCATACTGCCCATAATCGTTTCATTACCATCATGCCAAATCTTGATCTCTACGGGCTTTCCTTCTTCCGAAGTACTGGGGGCGGCTTCGCTGTCTGGTTTTTGTTCAGCTTCCGTGGTGGTGCTGGTATTGTCTGTTTTTTTACTGTCTTGTGTTTTGCATCCAGTGAAAAGTGTGGCGAAAAAAATGGCTGCTAACATCAAGTGAATGAATCGTTTCTTATACATGATAGAATCCTCCCTTTTTGTAAACCGTTTTCCTACGGCTACTTCGTATTATCATAAAATTCTTTGATTACATAAGCGATTTTACTAGGATAAGTGAGAATTATCAACAATATTTGTGCAAAATACTTGACTTTGTTAGGAAAACGCTATACCATATATTCAAAGTTGTTCAACTTTAAGGAGGGATGTTATGGCTGCTACAATTAAAGATGTTGCAAGGGAAGCAGGGGTATCCATATCTACAGTATCCAAGGTGCTAAATGGATGGTCTACCATTTCACCGGCAACTGTATCAAAAGTCAATGAAGTAATTGGTAAACTAAACTATACCCCGAATGCAAGAGCCGTTAGTTTTGCAAAACAGACCACAAGAAATATTGTATTTCTCACCTCGCTGGAAAAAGAGGAAGCATATCGTAATCCACATATGTTTGACATTATGTGCGGTGTAAACAATGAACTGAGTAAGAATAATTATACAATGACCTTATTAGATACATCAACAGAAAGTTACCCGGGAGAAACCGTAGAGAAGGTACTAAATAAAAAAGGTGCCGATGGAATGGTGGTTCACGGTTCTGCCATTAACAAAGAGACAGCCTCCTTGCTGATGAAAGAGCAATTCCCCCATATTATTATTGGACATCCGGGATTTGAAAATCAGCTGTGCTGGGTGGATACCAATCATGCGCTGGCCGGTCAATACGCAGCGATGCATATGATCAACTGCGGCTACGAAAAAATAGCCTTTATTGGCGGAAGACAAACAGATAACATATCCATGCAACGCTTAAAGGGGTTTTTAGGAACAATGCAGGAATATGGATACTTCGTACCGAGTTCATTGGTGTGTTATACGGATTCCAGCGTGGAGGAAAGTTATCAGGCGGTTAAGAAGTTACTAAACGCTGAGGCCAATCCGCTAAGAGCTATAATCTGCAGCAGCAACACCATAGCAGTCGGAGTAGTGAAAGGAGTACGTGAGCTTGGGCTTCGCATTCCGGAAGATATTGCATTTCTCACTTTTGATAAATATCCTTATTCGAAGATCATTGAGCCTTCGCCGACCGTAGTAGATATCAATGTCTATGATATCGGAGTGCAGGCAGGTGCCATGATCCTCAATAAGATTAAGAATCCTTCGATGCAGATTCAAAGCTATACAACGCTTCCTGTTATTGAGACTGGGGCGACGACGGTACTCAGATAAATGCAGATATTCAGAAGATAGGAACATATATCTGTCTTGTCATCTGTAAAGACATATGTTATACTCTATTATCAATAGCCCAGATATGGAGGATACGAAAATGCAACAGATGCTTGATCGAATCAACGAATTAAGAAAAGAAAAGGATGTGGCGATCCTTGCCCATTACTATACAGATGCCGCAATTCAGGAATTGGCCGATTACGTAGGAGACTCCTATTACCTTAGTAAGCTGGCGACTGAGCTGCCGCAGAGCACCATAATGCTCTGCGGTGTATCCTTTATGGGAGAAAGCATTAAGCTGTTAAATCCGGAAAAAACCGTGATTATGCCCGATTATCTGGCGGATTGCCCAATGGCACATATGGCGGATGCAGAGCGAATACAGAAGGTTCGCGACGAATATGAGGATGTGGCGGTGGTCTGTTATATTAACTCGACAGCCGCAATCAAAGCCCATGCAGATGTCATTGTAACTTCTGCAAATGCTTTAAAGATAGTGAAGGCTTTGCCTAACCGAAATATCTATTTTATCCCGGACGAGAATCTGGGAAGATATATCGCCCAGTTTCTGCCGGATAAGAATGTGATCTTCAATGAAGGCTTTTGCCATGT
>JAEWMZ010000147.1 GCA_023392995.1 Bacillota bacterium | reverse complement strand
GTGTTACCAATGCTCTCACTTGTGCGGAGATTGCACTGAGTGGAATCGAACAGTTCATATCCTTTGACGAGATGTTAGATACCATGCACCGTATTGGAAAGAGAATCCCCTATGAGCTGAGAGAAACTGCTTTGGGCGGTTGCGCAACAACACCCTCCGGATGCGAAAAGGCATGTGGCATATTTGGCGGCTGCCAGTAAAGATACTTTATGCTTGATTGCATTCCGTATTTTACGAATAATTGAATGAACCAGATGAGATATAGAACGGAGCCGTTACCTAACGAACTGATGAAGTTTGTTGGATAACGGCTTCTTTTCTCATTTTTTTGGCCTAAAAATCTGGGAGGTTATGCCTGCAACAAATAAATTCTTACCTTCGCTGCTCTTACTTTACTTCATCGGAGGAACTAGCCTCTTGATTAATTATTCGTTTGTTAATGGCAGGATCATAAGAAAACATAAATGGCAGACTTTAAGCCTGCCTCATTTACAAACCTTGAATATCATGCTATACTCCTTTTAGTTAGCATTAACTAACTCATAATTATTGTCAAGGAGTATATTATGAAGAATACTAATCGTAAAGATATTATATTTTCGAAAGAAGAGCTAGACCATATATTCCGAATTTTAGAATACTCTTCTTTTTCAATCGTAGAGATAAAGCATTCCGTGCTTACTCCTGACGCTACCCTCAAGGACTATGTACTGCCCTGTAATACTTTCCTTTTCACCGGCTCCGGCAGGGGAAAGGTACTCTTGAGTGACAGTTCTTACCGTATACGGCATTTCAGCCTGTTTCACGGCAGCAAAGACACAATAATATCTATTTTTCCTTATTGTGATTCCCTTGAATATTACATGATTCTTTACAAAACCGGCGAGACTCAATTTCATAAAAATGAACGAAGGAATCTACTTCAGTATATTGATCCGTTTCAGCAAAACTATGGTTTTACACCTCGTTATCCGGTCTTAATCACAGAGCTGCTCACTAATATATATGCACAGTGGCAGGCTTCAAATTCTCAGAAGAAATTTTACGCGAAGTCCCTATTCTATCAGCTGATCTATGAAGTATACAAAGAACTTGTTCAAGCCACCAGCCTATCCTATGATTTGGATATCGTAGGCATAACTCTGCGGTATATAGAAAAACACTATGCCAATCATATCTCCGTACAAAATATATGCCAAAAGATCGGAATTAGCTACAGTCATTTTAACAGATTGTTTAAAAAGGAAACCGGCAGCTCTTTTCAAAGCTATCTTTTGCGAATTCGCCTGGAAAATGCGAGTCACTATATTCTTGAAAACAATTATACCCTCAGCGAAATTGCAAATCTTACCGGCTTTTATGATGAATTCCATTTAAGCAGCTCATTCAAAAAGCTTACCGGCCTATCACCAGTAACTTTTAGAAAGAATCTTACATGGAATAAGAAATATTATTACATGGAAACCCCCAGTGCTTCTTATTATAATGAAATAAGTCAGGTTAGTAATGGCGAACCAAACTTAGAAGGAGCTTACTATATGTTTAATTATTTAAAAAACAAAGCTGCTATTGCGGCAGCACTTTCCTTAACAACTCTCTTTACCGCATGCTCAGCTCAAACTTCAAATCCTAATGGCAGTGCTATCAATGCTTCACAGCCACCCATCAGCAGCCCATCCACCGCAGCCACTCCTGAAGCTTCTGCTAAGACAGATACGCTGATCATATCCACAGTAAAAGGTGATGTCGAAATTCCTGCTAACCCACAGCGAGTAGTTGCAGACAGCCGCTTACTAGGAGATATTGTAGCTCTTGGAGTGATTCCTATTGCAATTGAAGATTATGGTTCAGTTGATGTGGCCTATAAGGATCTTATTAAAGATATTACCCTCTTAGAAAAATGGGAGCCGGAATATATCATGGCTGAGCAGCCGGATTTAATTATTACTGTCTATGAAGATAGCTATGAACAACTGTCAAAAATCGCACCAACGGTCTATGTCCCTGCTGATAGCCTTACCGTAGAGGAAAAACTATCTTTTATTGCAGAGGGCTTAGGAAAAGCTCCTGAGGAAGGAAAAAAGCTGGTTACTGATTTTTATGAAAAGGCAGACGCTTATAAAGCGAAGCTGAAAGAAGCTGGCTTATATGATAAGACCTTCAGTGTCATTCGTATTCAAGGGGAAAATCAAATCGGTGTACGCTGGAGCAATAATCTCGGAGGTCAGATTCTATTTGGTGCTCTGGAGCTTCCAATGACAGAGTTAGCTTTAAAGGAAATAAACTCCGGTGAGGATTGGGGTGCAACACTATCCTTTGAAACCTTACCTGATTACATGGGGGATTATATTCTGGTAACGGAATACGATGATAACTATGGATTAATTGAGGATAATCCGGTGTGGACTTCCCTCTCAGCCGTACAAGCAGGAAATATCATGCGCTTTCAAGAGCCCTTTATGTATCAGAATGACATTTATTCCTGGTCTGTACAATTGGAGCTGATCGCAAATGCACTTCTTGATTTAGCAAAGTAACCTACTGGTTGTTTTTTGAAAGCTTTCACTCACCTAAAGAATAATACATAAATTATCACCCAAATTAATACCGCTTTCATAAAAAGATAATACCGCCCAAAGCTCCTTTTAAAATAGATCAAAATAGGATGCTTTGGGCGGTATTACATGGTTTCGCTCTTACTGCAATTTCTTTAACACTTCTGCGGCATGCATAATCTCACTCTTGCTCGTACGAAGCAGCTGATACTCGGATAATCCCGGCAGTCCCATAGAGATGCCTTCCTTCCGGTATTCCATGGAACCCTCCAGGATTCTTTTTCCCGACATATGGTAGGCGCTGGCCTTCGTGAAAGGAGCCAGCTGCTGTATTACTCCCGCATCAACACCACCGCCTACGAGAATATCCAGATCACCTTTGCTAAGCTCCACAAGCCTCTGAATCAGCTCCTGACCCTCGCTGCATTTATTTTGCTGTCCTGAGGTCAGAATCGTCTTGAATCCAAGCAGCTTTGCCTCTTCCAGGGCACGAAACGGATCTGCACACATATCAAAAGCTCTGTGCAGTGTAAAGGGAATCCCTTTTGCAGACTCCATCAACCCTTCCATTCGTTCGATATCCAGATTCCCGTCCGGCTTTAATATACCGATAACCAATCCATCTGCTCCCATATCCCGAAAAAGCTTAACTTCTTCCTTCATAACTTCGTATTCATAGTCCGTATAGCAGAAATCTCCATATCTTGGCCGGATGAGAACATGAATCTTGATACTACAGTATTTTCTCACCGCATTAAACAGGCAGCTGCCCGGAGTGGTTCCTCCAATCATTAAGTTACTGCAAAGCTCCAGCCGGTCTGCGCCTGCCTGATCGGCAGCTATGGAGGATTCAACAGAATCCGTACATACCTCTAAGATATATTTACTCATAAAAGTTCTACCGCCTTTCAAGATTCACTTCGATATTCATTCATAAATATCTGTTCCATATTGATTCAGTTTTTAACCCATAATTAGTTTCAATCTCTACCTCTGACTTTATCACAGAATTAATTTCAAGCTTTATTTCACGCTCTTTTTTAAATTGTTCATTTTTTATTCATGTCTTTATTTCATGTTCTACTTCTTGTTCTATATCATGTTATACTTCATGTTATAATTCATGCTCTATTTGAATTTTATTCCCCATATCATTCAAGTCTTAAATATGAAAAGTATCCATTATCCAATTTCATATAAAGTACAAATACCGCTCAAACTACAAGGTATCCGCTGCTTCAATAACCACCATCTGATGACACTCCACTTTAGGTACAATATATTCAATTCTACCATTTTTCTCTGTATATTCAAGTTCAGTCATCTGCGGTGCCAGATAGACCCGGGCAACCTTGCAATCCAGGCTCAGAGAAACTCTGGCATCAGAAAGCGGCACTATGCTTTCAATTACCTCTACCGGGCGGGTGATTCCATCCCATTCGAAGTTCCCGCGAATGGTAGTATGGGCAAAAAGGAGGTGGTTCACATAGCGGTTTTGGTTCTTCTGATAGGTCAGCGTGGCAATGGCACGATCCGGCAGAGCTGCCTGCATGGTCTGGCTATCCTTTAATAACAGCTGAATCAGATGCAGCACCGTTTCCTTTAGATGGAGTGAGCCCAACTTCGCATAATCCGTAAAGATATCCCAGGCAATATAGGCTGTATTCTCCTTTATTACAATTCCTGCTTCCCCTGACTGTGGATCTGTCGGCGTATGCTGATGAGAACAGAACTGATACACATCCCGGTTAAAATACGGCAGCTTTCTCTGCCCCACTTCAATTCCATTGGTAACCTTGATCTGGTAGCCCTGCTCATACATGATATGAGCTGACTGACCCGCCGGCAAAAAGTCAGCTTGTAAATAATCCGGCCGGAATTCACTGTGCTTTATAAAGCTGGCTCCAAAGTCCAGCACAAAGCTGTCACCGCTCAGACCCGTGCCGCTTAAGCCCGAGGCCAGCAGCTTGCCGCCCTGCGCCAGATAAGCCGTAAGCTTGTTCTGTAAAGCCTCATCCAGCTGTATCCGATCCGGTAAGATAATGAGTTTATACTGATTAAAGTCCTCATAGGTGTCAAGAAAACGGTAAAGAAGTTTTCCCTCTAACATCATACGGTTGGCACCGATATCTGCATGTCTTACTTCATCACGGTTTGATACCCTGGCATTGACCGCTTCCTCGCTCAGAATTCCGATGTCAAAGCAGTTGACGGCATCCTCACACCAGGCTTCCTTCTGCTCTACCTCGCTATAAGCCGCGCCGATGAGCTGATAGGTGCCCAGATCCATCTGCCCCAACGGATGCAGCTGGTCTCCGATGGAACACTTTGCACCAAAAGCAAGGGATAATCCGGTCTCATATCTAAGTGCATTCGGATGCTTAAAGCCCCCGAATTCTCCCCAGGTATTATGAAACTTTCCGGTCATTCCAAGATACTCCAACCCAAGATTGCAGACGTAGGCAGCTGACATAGGAAAATGATCATAGCCCCAGCCTCCGGTCGGAAGGCTTTCCAGCTCCAGATGTGTGTTATAGTTCGCCAAATCCCTTCTTCCCCTGCAAATATGTCCTGCATTATGGAAAATACTGCAGGTCTCACTGTAGGTACGAACCATACGTTCAATCTGCGCAACATAGAAAGCGTACACCCGCTCCGCCTGTTCCATCACCGCTTCAAAATCTCTTGGGTCCTTGCCTCTGGACAGGATCTCCTGTCTGCACTTTGCACAGTAACAGGGATGAACGGAGGAGATGTCTAAGAAGATACCAGAAGGCTGATACGTAACCATTACTTCCTCTACCTGCTGCAGCAACAGCTCCAAATATCCCGTATTAAAGCACAGAAGATGATAACCTGCTTTTGAGGTGAAATCCGATACCCAGGTAGTGCTCTCATCCGCCAGCCTGGACACCCATTCTGGATGTCTGACTGCTTCCTTTTCATCCAGTCCGGCAGAAAGATACACTGGTGCATTCACATTAATTTCGCGGCAAGCCTCCAGCTGCTCTCCCAACAAATCAAAATTAAGCTGCGGATGTATCTGATTCACTTTTGTCGGATGGTAAGACCAACCATGATGACATTTAGAAAATAGGGTGATAGAATTCACATGCCCTGTCTTTAATGCCTCCTGAAAGCTTTCTTTGTTAAATTCCCCGCCAATATTATGAATATGCTCTGAGGTATGAAAATCCAGATGCACCTGACGAAAACGAAGTTTCCCCATATTCCTTCTCCTCCTTCTTAACCCTTAACTGCACCGGCTGTTGCTCCCGCCACAATATATTTCTGACAAAACAAATATAAAATTGCAATCGGCAATGCCGTGATTACCAAATCTGCAAATACATAGTTCCAGTTGCTGGCATACTGTCCGAAGAAATTATACACGGTCAGAGGCAGCGTCCATTTGGTCGATGTATTAAAGAAATACAACGGTATCATAAATTCATTCCAGGCATACATAGCGGTGGATACCAGTGCCGTTGCAAGTATTGGTTTTAACAGCGGCAGAATGATTTGAAAGAACATGCGAAGGGAGCCCGCTCCATCGATGAAGGCTGCTTCATCCATTTCCTTCGGAACATTTTTTATAAAGCCCGTCAGGGTAAAAATTGTCCAGGGCAGCTGAACCGCGGCTTCAATGAATATAACACCCGCATAAGTACCCGTTAGATGCAATATTTTTAACAATCCGAAGGTTGTTACGATCTGAATCGGTGCAACCATTCCCACAAGAAAAAGCTGATAGACAAATTTTGTATACCTGGAAGAACGTCTTGACACCACAAATGCGCAGAGGCTGCCGCTCACCAGTACGAGAACGGTTACACTGATGGTGAGGATAAAGCTGTTGACTGCCGCCAGACCGATTCCTCCCTCCTTCACTACATAGCTGTAATTCTCGAAATGCCAGGTAGTTGGAAGACGCAGATTAAAGAGCTGCGCCTCTGCCGGATTCTTCACCGAGCCCAGGAGCATAACCCCCAGCGGAACCAGAATGAGTGTGCTGAGCAGGCACATCAGAATTGTTAATAAAAGCTTTTGTATTTGCTCCGATTTCTTACCCATTACAGCTCCACCTCCCTCTTAGCCAATAAATTATTGATTACAACGGCAACCACAGAGATCGTAAGGAATAAGACCAGACCCATGGCTGTGGAACGTCCCAGCATACCCTTGGAGAATTCACGGTAAATGTAGGTACTGAGCACCTGCGTCGTATTACCGGGCCCTCCTCCGGTCATGACATAGACCTGTTCAAAAACCTTAAAGCCACCAATGATATTCATCGTTACCACAACGGTAAAAGCAGGTGCCAGTAGCGGAAAAGTGATACTGCAAAACTGTCTCCATTTTGATGCGCCGTCAATTTTAGCAGCTTCATAATAATCCTTTGCGATTCCCTGTAAGCCTGCAAGATAAATTGCCATGGCAAAACCACTCCATTTCCATACCTGAACGAACATAACACAGTTTAGTGCTGTCGCCGGATTGCCCAGCCAGTCCTTGGCGGCACTTTCCAGACCCAGAAAGGCTAAGAGCTGGTTTAGTACACCTCCGTTCATTTTTAAGACCGAGGTAAAGATAATACCGATTACGATCAAACTTAATACCGCCGGTAAATAGAACAGGGTTCTAAAAAAGCTCTTTCCATATACGAAATTATTTAATAATAAGGCCAGCAGTAAGCCCAGTACAATGATAAGTACCGTGGTTACAACTGCGAATTTACAGGTATTAAAAAGTGCTGATCGAAAGTAATCATCCTGAAACAAATAGATGAAGTTCTTCAGTCCATTAAATTTCGGTTGAAATAGCCGGTTGATATTCCAGTCGGTAAAGCTGAGCAAAAAGCCTGCCACTACAGGAATTCCAAAGAAAATGACAAACAGGAATAATGCCGGATAGGTAAAATAATTCGGATATAATTTTTTCATATTCTTATCCATAAAAACCTCCTAAAGAAAAGAATAGGGCTATTGCCATCGAAGCAACAGCCCCTCTCTCATATCTAAACTATGCAGTCAATTGCGAAATACTACCGTTTGTGGAACCCAACCCACAATTGGTGTAAATCCCAAGCTTCCTGCCATGGTGTACCTCAGTAGGCTCGGCTTAACTTGCTTAAGGAACTTCCACCAATGGTAGGATGAACTGCAATTCTTGTGTTTGCATCTGCATAGCACACGCTATGGATTGTATTAGAAGCCTTCTACGCCCATCTGCTGCATATAATCCACATATTGCTTTTGGAAGGTATCAAATACCTGGCTTGCTGTCTTTGAACCTGCCACAGCTTCCACATAGTAATTCCATAAATCTGTCCAGATTGTAGAGCACTGTGCCATCTGATCATTTAACTGGTAAGCATATTTTCCGGTGGAAATATAGTTGTCAACCAGACTTTGTACACATTCCGGAACATTTCCTCCATCCACATCACTAAAGGCCGGAAAACCTGGAGTTTTCTGATAGTACAGATTCTGATACTGAGGCATTGACCATACATTTAAAAATGCCTTAGCTACATCTACATGTGCTCCTGCCTTTGGAACAAATAATCCCTGAACATAAGCACCTGTGGATAACAGATCATTATCACCGAAAGGAATTACGAAAGAGCCCAGCTCCGTATCCGGATATTTGGAAACCACATCTGCTGCACACTGCTCAATGGTATAATACATTGCTATCTTGCCGGTGCCCAGCATCTCTGCTGCCGTATCATAGCCAACGGATAAGTTATCGTTATTTACATAGCCTTTCTGATACAAGTCCAGATAGTTTTGAAGTACTGACTGAAACTCTGGAACATCGGTCCATTTGATCTTGTTAGCTAACAGTTGATGAAAGGTATCCTTCGCCTTATCTCCTAATGCCACCGGATATCCCGCTGTCATAAAGATCTGCGTCGTCCAGGTATCAGCGTTTGTCTGATAGAAAGGAATTACACCATTTCCCTTTTCCTTAACGGTATCCAGGATTGCCAAAAATTCAGCATAGGTTGCAGGATGAGGATCTGTGATACCACAATCCGCCAGCACCTTTTTATTATAATAAACAGCTTCATAACAGGAAGAGGATTCCTTCGGCAGCGCATATAGCTTCTCATCCTGAGGATCTTTAATCAGTGCCGGATTAATCAAGCGGGGTACCCACTCCTCATTCGTTAAATCCTCACAATATTCTGCTGCCCCAATATCTGCATTCTGTGTCGGATAATTGTACTCAAATACATCAGGTACCTCAGAGGTGGATAACTTAACCTTAAGCAAGGACTGATATTCATCATCGGGTACTACCTGAAAATTCACCTTACAGCCATAATCTGCCTCAATCGCTTCTGCCATTGTCTTATATGCTTCGCTGTATTTTCCCTGGCAGGTTAAAAAGGAAATCGTCGCCCCTTTTAATAAAGCTGCAGCATCTGTCGTTCCAGCTTCTTCCTCCTGGGCTGCGGGCTGTGTTACTGCTTCTGGCTCCGTGGATGTACTTTGAGATTCTTTGTCCGAAGATGCTCCGCAGGCCGTCAGACTTAATGTCATACCAAAAGCCAGCGTTACTGCCAAGATTTTTTTTACTACTTGATGTTTCATAAACTTCCTCCTTTATATAGACCTCTCTCATTTCAGTGAACTGATTTCTCAGCTCTCCTGCTTGATAGCTACAGTGTAGCTCATTTTTATCCCGCCTGAAATGGAAGAATCACGGTAAAAACATGGAATAAATTAAAATCTCTTTCCCTGCAATTGATTTTATTTGTTTCACTGATATAATTTAAGATATCCTTTCACTCATTGCTCCGCTAAAACAGATTGGCAGGAAAGGATGGGTTAAAAACAGACCAGCTTCAAGCTTTTTATTCAGACCCGTTCAACTTTGAATGGGATATAAAAATAATTTTTTAATGGGACATAAAAAATGAATTTTAAAAAGGCGTTTAAATTGAAAGGTACGGGTGTTAGGTTGAAAAACCCAGTTTCAACCTTTTATTCAGTCCTATTCAATTTATAAAAGACATAAAATTGAAAGGCACGGGTGTTAGGTTGAAAACCAGTTTCAACCTTTTTATTCAGTCCTATTCAATTTATAAAAGACATAAAATTGAAAGGCACAGGTGTTACTATGAAATTACATTTTCATAACAAGCTGTTTATCTCCATTTCACTCATTATAACTGCTATCTCCATCCTATACATAGTAATTTTTTCTTCCTATGTTTATAAAAATTTATTAAACGAATCAAAATCGAATCTCTACCAGATCACAACTCGTACTGCATCTGATTTGGAAACCATATTCAAGGATATGGATAAATTGGCTTTATACATCTCAACCAACCCGGATGTGATAAAGGCATTTCTAAAAGCGAAGAAGGTAGATTATGATAACCACGATCTGTCGGATCAGATCAGTACCATCATAACCTCGATTAATATACCAAATACCTCCTCCCGTTACCGGATAAATCTGTTTAATCAGAAGGGTAACTTCATATCAACCGGAATTCCTTATAATTCAAAGATGGTCACTAAGATTTTGACCTCCCCGAATTATAGAATCTGGTATGATAATTTACCGATCGTCCACAACAAAGCAAACCTTACCCCCTTTATGCAGGATAAATGGTCAAACTCGAATACCAAATATCTCTCCCTTTACCGGGAAATATTTGATTCCTCTATGATCAGCCAGGTTCTGGGCATCATTGAGCTGCAATGTCCCTATGATATCATTGATACAAGCCTCTCCTTTCAGACAGGCGATAAACAGGCCTATTTATTTGATCAGAAGGGACACCTGATCTATTCCTCCAATTCAGAGCGAGGGAGTTATTCTGTCTTATACCAGGCCTATCTGAAGCAGGCTAATACCACATATTCCGGAGGCACCTATGAGGACAGCATTTTCTCAGGGACTTATCTGGATAATGGGTGGTGTCTGGTGTTAACGCAGCCACAGACCCAGTTAACGCTTGTCCTGCAATCTTTTGCTCTTCTGGTCATCGTTTTGGGTTTCTCCTCCCTGCTCATCTGCTTAGGGATCACCTTTGTTATCACAAAGCATTCCACAAAGCCCTTAAGGGATCTGACGGAATATGCAAAACAGGTAACCCTGGACAACCTATCCCTGGACATGGACTACGGACAATACCCGGATGAGGTAATTAATCTGAACCACTCCTTTCAGAAAATGTTCGACCGGTTAAAGCATTCCATGGACGAAAATGTTAAGATGAAGGCCTATGAAATGAGAGCAAACATGATAGCCTTACAATCTCAGATCGATCCTCATTTTTTATATAATATCTTGTCCGTGATTAAGTCTATGAGCCGTGAGAATAAATCTCAGGAAATCGGAACTGCCTGCAACTACCTGGTGGAAATGCTGCGTTATACCACGAATTACACAGAAGAACTGGTAACCTTGAACGCGGAGATTGAAAATGCCAACTGCTATTTAAGTCTGATGAAGTTCCGGTATGAAAACCAATTTACTTATAGCTTTGATATCAGTCCCTCCATTGACCAAAATGCCGTTTTGCTTCCAAAGCTGATTATCCAGCCGCTTTTAGAAAATTGCTTTCAGCATGGTTTTAAGAAAGTGCTTCCTCCCTGGAACATTAAGATCCAATGCTGGCAGGAGAATCAAAACTACTATTTGCGTATCACAGATAACGGTATTGGGATAGCCGAAGAAGATGTCAGCTTACTATACCAGCGGCTGGATGAGTTTTTATTAAATCCCTCTAATTCCATTGCTTCTCTGAAACTAGGCGGAATGGGTCTGGTGAATACGATTGCCCGCCTCAAACTACGTTATAAAGAGGATATTATTCTTGATATTGTCAACCTTACAGAAGGCGGTACCCAGATTACCATAGGAGGATATATTTTAGATGAATATATTAATCGTTGAAGATGAACCACCCATATTAAGGGATATTGAGTACACAATCGAAGCACTTCAGGGGGATTACACCATCTATGCCACGGCACTGGATGGTCAGAATGCCATAGCTTTGCTGGAGCAGCACCGGGATAGCATTGATGTATTAATAACTGATATCCATATCCCTATAATTAACGGCCTGGAGCTGATCTCCTATGTACATAAAAATATGCCCGGTATCTACTGTATCATCATCTCCGGCTACAGTGAGTTTGAATATGCCAAAAAGGCCGTTCAGCTTGGTGTGATTGATTACTTATTAAAACCCGTGAATGAATCAGAGCTTAGGTCCCTGCTGAATAAAATTTATACCAAATGGTGCCTGGACTACCTGGAGGGTCATAAGCCCCTGCTGCAACAAGGCATGGCCCCTAACACGAAGGGTTTCTTCCACCATTCTCTGGCTGTCATCCGACTTCATTCCCAATCTCAGCCCAGTGCCTCTCAAATGCAGCTGCAAGCAGACCCCTGGCACATGCTGGATCTGGATGCCTTTCTTACCGGACATTCGGATCACTTTCAGAGTTATTGTCTAACCGAAGGCAGTTCCCCCTTGGAAAAATATCTGCTGCTAACGCATAGCAGCTGCTGCACTTCAACGGAAGCCCTCCCAGACATCCTATTTCAGGAAATACTACAGTCAGACCGCAACGTCACAATCGTGCTATATACCGATTTTGATAAGAGCTGTCCGGCAAAAGAGCATTTTGATTCCCTTCACGCTTATTTATGGGAGAATACTCTTCCGGGACAATCCCAGCTTCTGCAATATAAAAGAGAAGAAAAAAGGATTCTCTCGAGCAGTGAACTAACCATGCTATCCAATCATATCTCTGTGCTACATAAGCTTTTTATAGAGCTGAACCTGGCCATGTTCTATACGGAGCTGGAGCAGCTGCTCCAAAAAATGAAGGGACTGCATATGAATCAAAAAGACGTGGCCAGCTATCTCCATATGCTGTCAGACCTCTGTGCCTCTGCCATCCCCTCCGGTAAGGCCGCCTTTGATATCACGTCCGGTGAATTGCTGCTCCAGCTTGTTAATCAGTCCGATTCTTTCGCCGGTCTAGCGCTAGATCTAAAAACATTTTTCCATAGCTTATTTGATCTACTGCTGGAAGAAATCCCGGCTTCTGCTGCCAGCAGCAAGGAAACTCTATTGCCACGCATTGACAACTATATTATGAAGAATTGCTTTGAAGCAATTAATACAAAGTCAATTGCTGACAAATTCGGTTTCACTCCCGCTTATCTGAGCAAATTATTTTACGAATATAAAAATGTCAGTCCCATGGACTATATAATTCAACTGCGCATGGAAAAGGCGAAGGGGTTATTTCAGGAGGATTCGGAGTTAAGGATCAAGGACATTGCTGCCCATGTGGGATATGTTGATTCGCTGTATTTTAGCAAGGTTTTTCGAAAATATACCGGTAAATCACCAAAGCAGTATAGGAAGCAGAACAAAAACAAAACTCTTCCACCCTCTGAATTCTGAGGGCAGAAGAGCCGATTATGATTGAATATAATTTTCATAAATGCCAGTGTTTTATTATATTACACACACAGTTATTCTTGATCATACAGTTCCTACCAGCTGGCTGCGGCAAATCAGCTGTGATGCAAACTGCTGGTGCAGGGTTACTGGCTGTACTTCCATTGTGATTACGAGCTTCGCTCCTTATTGTTTTAATGTTCTGGAACTTGGCTTTCTTACCTTTTTAAGATATCGGCAACATTAAAATCCCCATATGGCGTAGCAACCGTCTTACGCGGCCATTCCCTGGTTTTCGTCAATGTAACAAGTCCTTCTTTCCCTAAGAAAGTAGTCTCCTCGCATTTGACTCCTGTAATTGTAGGGTTCCAGGCATATGCCTGCTCTGCACGAATACACTCGTTACTGGAAGGTTTTACAATAAACTCTCTGCACCCATAGCCGGTTGGTCCGCCCTGATGATGGAGCTTCCATTCTTCCGGGAAGCCCGCCGCTTCATACAGCGCTGCAACTTTATTAAAATACTCCGAGTATAGCATTCCAGCCTTCATCATCAGCTGCATATTTGCAAATAGATACTGAAGCTTCTCATACTTTTCTTGCAGCTCCTTTGGTACAGGCGTAAAATAAACCATCCTGGTCAAGCTTACATTTAATCCTCTCTTTTCGCCTCCCAATACACACATCAAACTTTTCTCAAGCTTTTTGTCCGTTGGCATAGGATGACGATAATGAAGGATTCTTTCATCTGCTCCGATCAGAACACAATCCGGGCTGATTCCCTTTTCAATGCATAATATTTTAATCCGCTTCGCAATTTCATTTTCCGATTGCCCGGGGGTCGCTTCCTGGCATACCTGCTCCACAATAGCAGCGCACTCTGCTCCTATCGTCTTATAGAATGCAACCTCCTCTTTTGTCAGCTGCATCCGAAGTGTGATAAGCTCCCTTTGTACATTCACCGTTCCTGCAATTCCGGTATCCGATACCACCTTAAGCTTTCTCAGGTGATCAGCCAGGAATTCCTCCCTAGATTCATACCAGGGTATCAGAACTGGATTACCTTCCAGCGAATTTTGCTCTTTCGCAATTCTAGCCATATCACTGCTGTCCGCAATGATATCAACTGAACTTTCTCGGATCACCAGAGCAGCGATTCCTGTTTCACTGTTC
>JAEWMZ010000092.1 GCA_023392995.1 Bacillota bacterium | reverse complement strand
CAACAGGAAAGATGCTATAAAGATGTTAGAAGATAATTATGTAATTATTTTTGGTGGTGGAATAGGCAATCCTTTTGTATCAACTGACTATCCAGCAGTACAAAAAGCAATTGAAATAGAGGCAGATCTGCTGTTAATGGCAAAGAATATAGATGGAGTGTATGATTTAGACCCACGTTTTAATAAAAATGCAAAACGGTATCAACAGATAAGTTATGATACTTGTGTTTCAAATAAGATTAAAGCATGTGATTCATCAGCATTTATGTTAGCAGAAGAATTTGGAGTTACTATGTATCTCTATGATGGAAAAGAAAAAAATGTAATTATTAATATTGTTGAAGGTAAGAATATAGGTACTGTAATTAAGAAGAATTGTACAGATGTATTTTATTAATTGTATATATTTCTGAATTAAATGGTTGCGTTAATTCGCTGTTGTTGACAATTGCGAAAACAAAATCATTTGATTTTTGTGCAGGGGGATAATAAAAATGGATTTTAGGAAAATTTTTATTGACAACCAGAAATACCGTATACACAACGAATGGAATACAATAATGTTACAAATTATGGGTTCACAGATTTTGAGTGTCGACATTATCACACAATTAGACAGTACAATGCTGATGAATTTATTTCACGGACAATGATAATGGCTCCTCATTTGACATTGCAAGAACCATTTAAATCCAAATTCATCGATGGTATACGAAATGTGATTGTGAGTTTTGGAAACAAGATAACACTGCTTGATGATAATGTTCTCTATTTGGCAAGAAAGTCTTAGTCTATACAATAAGCACAATATAAAATTATGTTGCTTCGCTGTCTTTATAAACTATTAACCTATTAATTTGAATTTGTAGAGGTGATTGATGTTGAGAACTCCAAGAATAGAAACTGAAAGACTTATTTTGAGAGAGATCCTAATTGATGATGTGAATTTGATCTTTGATTGCTGGATGCAAGATGATGATGTCTCAAGATATATGTGTTGGAAAGCAAGTTCGGATATTGAGAAAACAAAAGAATTTGTAAATTATGAACTTAATCAACTAGACAACAATCAATGGAAACGCTGGATTATAGTATTAAAAGAAACGCTGGAGGTGATCGGAACATGTCTTGTCTTTTATAATGAAGATGAAAAAAATTGGGACATTTCTTACAATCTTGGGAAGAAGTATTGGGGAAAAGGGTATATATTTGAAGCAATGAAAACAGTTATGAATTATGCAATAAATAAATTGGGAATGACGGAATGTATTGCAGTACATGCCATTGAGAACCCAGCCTCTGGAAAGATTATTACAAAGTTAGGATTTTTATTTGAAAAAGAAATCCCCTATGAATGTAATGGCGGAGAAATTCAAACCGTTGGAAAATTCTATCGATTCAAGGTAGAGTAGACAACCCCCAAGTTATTGAAGAATAGACTGACTTGCTAAGCAATCTTTACAAATTGTAATGAAGCGCTCCTAGGAGGTAAACAATGATTCAATTACAGAAATAGATGGTGATTTGCTAAAATTTAGTTAGAAAATAATTCACAATAGTTTAAAAATGTGGACTAAACAACTTAAGAGTTCTTAATAAAAATAGAAACGGAGTGATTGTTTGAGAAAGAGAGTACCACTTACAATTATCGGAATATTAGTTATTTTTATTGGCTTAGGGGTTTATTATTATATTAATCGTTTTACCACCAATGCAATATTACATAATATTACAAATAGGAAGGGATATTCACTTGATATTCTCAAAGAAACAAATGAAATCGAATTATTTATCAAGCCAGAATGGATACCTTTTGATACAGATGAACCAAAGAATTTAAATTTAAAGCTATACGAGAGAAATAATACAGATATAATTTTAACCCAAATATGGAATCGTGGTAATGATATATACTTTTCTTTTGATACTTCATATCATTTGAATTACAGGGAAGGTGAATTCTTATATAATGGTTTTTTTTATGAAGATGGTACATTTAGTTCAAATAGCAACATTAATGATTTTATAGTATATGATTTAGAAAATGAGTCAATTGATCTAGGGCAAAGAGGCTTTGGCCCAAACTCTGCATTTTCTTTTGGAATAGAACCTGTTGAATATGATAAAATTCGAAACGGATTTCATATAAAGTATTCTGGATTGGTTTTATATTCATATTCATTGAAGTAGAAAAGATTTGGTTCGTAATATTCACGATAGGTTTAGATTGTGAACTAGATTTTCAATATAAAAAAACGTGAGTGGAAGGAAATTGAAGACTATGCTAAGAAAGAATTATTTTAAACTAATGAATTTGATAGGAATATTATTCTGTACACTATATGTGGTTATCATGGTTAGAGAAATAAAAAATTTTAGCCCATATAATACAGGAATGCCTTTTTTTGCTGATAGAATGTTGGAATTTTTATTGCCTGGTATTTCATTTCTTATTTTGGCACGTATATGCAAACGGAAATTCAAATAGCCAATAGCAAGTAAGTGATTCCATTCACAATCGTTTTTAGCAATTTATTATTCTACCGGCAATTAAGGAGGATGAGGTATGCAGAATCCCTTTTTAGAAATACCATTGGATATTTATGAAAAACATATGAGCTTGGAGACAGTTCAGCAATTACCTATATTAAATAGCATTATGAAAAAGCAGTTAAATAGTTATGATGCCAACAGTGTAATGATTCTTGGTATTGCAGGCGGAAATGGTCTGGAATACATTGATATCCAAAAAACTGATATTGTTTATGGGGTTGATATTAATGAAAAGTATTTACAAGCCTGTCGACATCGATATTCGGAATTGGACAGACACCTTGAAACAATTTGCGTGGATTTAACCAGTAAGGATATTGAGATTCCCAAAGCTCAGCTGGTTCTCGCGAATCTGGTTGTCGAGTATATTGGCTATGATGCTTTTACACACCATATGAAGGCCATAGCCCCTGATTTTATCTCAGTTGTCATACAAATAAATGAGAAGGAAGGCTTTGTATCGGAGTCACCTTATCTACATTCCTTTGATAAAGTTTCAGAGGTGCATCATCAGATGGAGGAAAATGAACTATGTAATGCACTTTCAAAGATAGGGTACTCACCGTTATATAGAGAGGATATTCCACTACCGAACGGAAAGAAATTTATTCGAGTGGACTTTGTGAAATGATATTTGGTACTTGGAATTATGAATTATCATTCGTAGTAGCTCACATAGATGAATTAGAAAGTATTAGGTGTATCATATGAAATTAGAATATGTGGAAGCACAGTATGAAGATGTTTTATTATTGATAAATCTTTATAACAAATCCTTTTATGATGATTATGTTAAATACGGCGAATGTCCGGCATATGGTAAAACAGAAGAACAAATGCGACAAGCTATTGATCGTGTACCAAAAGATATAATAATTTGTGATGATACACCAGTAGGGGTTATATCGCTACATAATAAAGGTAATGGCCAATACTATTTAGGTTGTTTATGTGTCGTGCCAGAATATCAAGGAAAAATATTGGTACTCAGGCCTTTATGCATATCCTTCACTCGCATCCTGATTGGAGAAAAATCACTTTAGTAACACCCGCAGATAAGCCTGAAAATATAAGGTTCTATACCGAAAAATGTGGTTTCCATATTGGTGATATAGCTTTGGATGGAGGAGTTGAGGTTATTAATCTTTTTATGGAAAGGTAAGTCCTGTTAGTATTTGAAATATAAGCAGGGAAGAGAGAAGGAGAGAAACTTATGATTGAATACCAATATACAAAAAACTTTGATGAAAAGCAAATTGAAGACCTCTTTCAATCCGTCGGATGGTTTTCTGGCAACTTCCCCCAGAAAATAAAACAGGCATTGTATCATTCAAGTAGGGTTATTTCTGCCTGGGATGGAGAAAAATTAATTGGACTTATTAGAGGCTTAGATGATGGTATATGGCAAGCTACGATTGATTGTTTATTAGTGAATCCGCAGTATCAAGGGATTGGAGTGGCTTCCTCATTACTAGAAAGATTGTTAGTTGATTATAAAGATTTTCTTTATGTTGATGTAGTTCCAGATGAAAAGAAAAATGTTGAGTTTTATTTAAAACATGGTTTTGAGATTATGTCAGAGGGAACACCATTACAAATTAAGGGTACCTCTTGGAAGTAATACATAACTGCTTTAGAAAGCTGACCATTATATTATGATAGAGAAAGTATAGGGAGAATTGGTATCATGATAAATCAGTTATCGAAAGAATACGGCTATAAATTCTATGATTTACATTTACTGAGGGATTGGATTGGACAAGTATACCTCGTAACATCCGATAGTAAAAAATATATTTTAAAAATATTCAGAGAACAGCATTCCTCCGCAGCTAAACAATCTGCCTTAGTTATGAATTATCTTTACGAAAGGGATTTTACTGTGCCTGCTATTATGAAAACCTTAAGTGGAGAGAGTTTTTTTCTTACAGCAGCAGACAACCATGTCGCTATTTTGTATGAGTACCTAGACGGGTCGGAGCCTGAGCGAAACCTGAATCTACAGGAAATAGGCAAGCTGGCAGGACAAATGCGAAAGCTTATGGAACAATATCCAGGGAATTTATCTCGTAAGGACGATCAGTTTTATATAGAACGGTACCTCTCTATCTTATCGAAAATGGAGTATGCAGATACTGAGAAATTTCATGAGTATGGAGTAAGCCTTTGGAATAGAGTAAGGGATAACTTTACTGGATTCTGTCATGGTGATTTTCATACCGGGAATATGCTGATGAAAAAAGATAAGCTTTATTTATTTGATTTTGATGCCTGCGGGATAGGATATCCCCTGTATGATATCGCAACGTTATGTGATGAAACCGATTATTTTAGTCTAAGCGACACTAATTTCGAAAATGGAATTATTAAGCTAAAGGAGAACGTGGCAGAATTTTTATTGGGTTACAGCCAATATGATAACCTGAACGAGAAGGAAATCAGAGCCTTGTATGACTATATCGCATTACGCCATTATGATATTCAGGCAACCATCATAGACTGTCGTGGGCTTAACTGCGTGGATCATGCCTTTTTAGATAATCAATACCGGTGGTTGATAAAATGGGAAGCCGCATGTGCTAAGCTATAAATCGAGTTATCAAAAATCAGTTGCATAGGAAACTGAATATTATACTATTTTCCAAGGAGGAATAAGAATGTTAATTCGAATGGCAGATATTCATGATATCAAGCAGTTAAGAGTCCTATATGAGGAATTAGAACAAGATTGTGTAAAGTATCAGCCGGAGCATTTTGTTATCGGTTATCGAGATGATGCATTTTTTGCAAGTATTTTTGCTAATGAAAAGCAAGATTTCATTGTAGCTGAGGAAGGTGATAAAATAGTAGGGTTTTCCCATGTCCTGATACTTGAACAAAAAGCTGTTACTTGTCTGAAGCCTCAATCTTTAGTTTATATTCAAGATTTAGATGTTGCCAGGAAGGAACGCAATAAAGGGATCGGAGCTCTTCTCATGGATGCCAGTAAAAATTATGGAAGAGAAAGAGGCGTTGACTTTATAAGAACCCAGGTATTTCCACAAAATACAGATGGAATGAGATTTTATGAAAGAAACGGATTTTGTGAAATGATGAAGACGATAGAGTGTCAATTTTGATATGAAGTGAGTTCATTTACATCTGGCAATTGTGGCTAAATGTTTTGTACAAGAAATACAGTAATAATTTTGAATTTGTAGTATACGAGGAGGTATTCGATGTTTAAATTAGGGATTATCAAAGAAAGTTTGGAACACGAAACTGTATTAGAATTAGTAAAACCATATTTTTTTTCGCAAAGGATAGAAACTGTCCCAGAAAATGAATATCCAATTTGGCATGTACATGAATACCATGTGCCTGACGAAAAGATGGAGGAATTGTTACATATTTTAAAGGATAATTTGAAACTATCCTGGTATATTCACGCATTTAGTGAGAGTAAATTGCATGTTGTATTGCGGGGTAAATACTTTACTGTTTCTTTGCACCGAGATGATACCTGGGATGAAATGATTCAGTATGGTGTAGAAATAGCAAATGTTGAAAGGTACTATTTAGAGGATGTGCCGTTGCATATTTGATTATGCGAATACTAATTTGTAGAGATAGTATAATTTGAATTTGTTAATAAATGCCTAAAGGATGGGAGGTGTCTTAAATGAGTTGGTCACTGTATGATGAAGTAAACCAGGTAATAGAACAATTGCTAAGTGGTCATCAGCAAGTCTTTGGTGATAAATTGGCTGGCTTTTATTTATATGGCTCGTTGATCTGGGGTGATTTTGATATTTCTTCCAGTGATATTGACACACTATGTGCAATAACCTCCGAAGTGACCCCGGAAGACATAGAGCAGCTTCACATTCTGCATGAAGAGATCGCGAATGAAAACCCACTTTGGCGAGGGCGTATTGAAGTACATTATGCTTCACTCGAAGGGCTAAAGCATTTTCGTGATTATTCATCTAAAATGGGGAATATCTCTCCCGGAGAACTGCTCCATATCATAGACGCAGGAATCGACTGGCTCGATGAATGGTATTGTGTACAAGAATATGCCATCACTCTCTTTGGTCTTGATAAGGCGGAAGTGATACCCCACATAGAGAAATCTGAATTCATTCAGACAATTTGTGGTTATGCTATTAGTTTTCGAGAACGCATTAAGACATGTAAGTATAGCAGCTATAGCCAAGCTTATGCTATTCTAACATTGTGTCGTGCCCTTTATACATTAATAAAGAAGGAGCAGGTGTCAAAGCTTGCAGCAGCTCATTGGGCGCTAGATTTTCTACCAGAATATCACACTACTATCAGCAATGCGCTTATATGGCGTCAGGAACGTGACGCAGCTGATCGAAATCCAGTAGAAACATATGCGTTAGCAGAGAACTTTGTGAACGATATTGTTGACCGGTTTTTCGACTTTGAAGAAAGCGATGCTTGTGAATAGTATGAGTATACTTCACTGTTCGAAGGCTTCCTTTGTTTCCATAGATACCATCGGAGGTATGAAAAGGAGAGCATTTCTTATTTTATAGGGAGAATTATATGAGGAGGTAATTATGTTACGAACAATTATTGTTGTTCCATATGATAATGAGTGGCCGAATGAATTTGAAAAAATCAAAGGTGAGATATTACCTGTTATTGATAGCGATATTATTTCAATCGAGCATGTAGGCAGCACCTCAGTCCCTGGTTTATGGGCTAAGCCGATCATTGACATGAATATTGTCGCGGAACCAACTAAGTTACCAGGTATAATTGATAAGCTATCCCGTATCGGATATGAACATGAGGGGAATTTAGGTATTGATGACCGTGAAGCATTTAAGTACTCCGATAAGCTTCATTTGATGAAACATCATCTTTACTTATGTCCAAAGAACTCAGCAGAACATAAAAGACAAATGGCTTTTCGTGATTATTTGAGATTGCACCCGCAAGCTCGTCAAAAATATAGTGATATAAAAATAGAGATGTCGAAAAAATACCCACATGATATTGATAGTTATATGAAAGGCAAAGAACCAGTAGTAATGGAGATATATCAAAAGTGTGGAATACAACCTTGGAAATAAGCTCAATTTCGCACTATATAAGATAAAAGGTTAATAAGCCTGAGCGCAAGGGAGGTGTACAAGCATGAATGATTCAACGGAAAATCTGTATAAACCACTGGCAGAGGAGCTTCCAGGAAGAGAAGCTGAGCCGACGAATCCTTGGCGTGATCCGATCAGCTTAGTTGCCTGGGGATTCTTAATGACCTCTTTCACTTTAAACTTTTTGTTATTGCAATACATACTTCCGACCATTGGTGTAGCACTGCTTTATCTTGGTTTTCGTACTATGCGAAAGGCAAATCGCTGGTTTTATGTAGCTTGGATTTTATCAGGAATGAAGCTATTCTGGCAATTCGTGCAGTTAATACTATACGCAACCCCAATCCATACTCTCGATAACAATAATATGGTTTTAGGGACTATTACGGTTATTTGGCAGCTTATTCTGCTGCTGGTATTTCGCAGGGCAACCAGAACCATACTTTTCAAAGAAGGTGTTGAGCCAGACCGAGATCCTTCTCTTGGCCTAATTGTTTGGACGATACTAATTACGATTTGTGCCTTTTCATCGTTGGCAAATAGCTGGATTGTATTTGTACCGTTGATTATTTTCTATCTGGCGATGATTCATTCTCTTTATAAGATAGGAGATGATATGGGCGCTGTTTCCCATGCATTTATCGAGACCCCAGTGAGAGTTGATGCAAGGGTGGGTACCTGGGGATATCTGATTATATGTTTCGTGCTAGTAATGCTCTGCAATTTTTTTGCAAATCATACACCTCCGGTTGCATCAGAACAAGCCGCTATAACAGATTCCATAACCCGGTCGAAGCTTCTGGGCTTAGGGTTTCCAAAGGACATTATTACTGATATCTCCGATGATGATATTGCTCTGCTTAGTGATGCCATACACGTCCAATACACCAGTGAGGTACTGAATTATGGACAGCGCGCTGGTGAACCGCAGAAAAGTACAACTGCTAATTCAGCAGATTTACCGTGGGATAATCTACAGACAACAACGATTTATATTGAACTACCAGATAATTTTCTATATGTCATCGTAAGTTTTATATGGAAAGAAGGGAATGCGTACTGGCAGGATGGTTTTACTGTATGGGGAGAGGATGATTTTGAACTTTTGGATGGAGTCCTGTTATTTCATAAGAACGGTACTGATTACATGGCACCCATTCCCCGTCTGAAGTACGAGGCAGTTACAACGAAAGGCTTATTTAGCTCCACCGCTTCCAGGCAGTTTTCCGGTGCTGTAAGTTACCCGTTTCATGCAGATAATCAGAGAGGCTATCTGTTTTATCGGATTCCGCTTTCACCCGAGCGTTATTACGGCGGGAATTGCTTTAATTATATGCATAATACCTCCCCCTTTCAGTTCCCTTACAAGCAAACCGAAAGTAGGATACAGAGTGGAATTTTTCAAGCTTCTATCAAACAACATTATACGAATTTTACTACAAAGGCTTACCGGGATGACTATGGTTCCTAAAGATAGTTTTATGACATATAGAATGTTAGTAGGTAATGCGAAACTCATTAACTAAAGTAATTGTATACACAACAGATGCTATATCGAAGCGAAAGTTAAGCCCGAAGGAAGCGTTGGAGCGAAGAGATAGTATATGTTGTGTATACAATTTCAAAAATTATATTGTTTCGTAATTACCTATAGAATATTAGTACAAAAAGGGGAAATCAATGGACAAGAATGAATTTATTATAACGTATTGGAGTCATATTGCTGCGCAAAAGGAAGAAGAATTAAAAGCGTATTTTCATGAAAATGCTTGTATTCGCTGGCATAATACAAATGAGGAGTTTAATGTCAGTGAATTTCTCAGAGCTAATTGCGATTACCCTGGATGTTGGAAGGGTGAAGTTGAACGGATTGAGCACCTTGGCAATCTCATTATTACCGTGACTCACGTTTGGTCAGATCAAATCTCATTTCATGCAACTTCATTTTTTGAGATGGCAGCAGATAAGATAAAGACTCTGGATGAATACTGGGGTGAGGATGAGAAAGCCCCTCAATGGCGGCTCGATAAAAAGATAGGAATTCCTATACAATAACCGGATTTTGCAGGAGGTTTAACCATGAAAAAACGAGTTCTATTCCTGATAACTATGTTGATTGCAATTTGCTTATGCGGCTGCTCATCTTCGGCAAATACCTCCTATACGGTCACAAAGAATGGGATTGATTTTATTATTGATACTGAAAATAGCACCATTTCTGATGGAGTAAACACCTACCACTATACCTTCTCTGGGACTTCCTCTACTTACGAGGTTCATATAACCTATCCGGACAGTTCGAGTTATTGGTTTAAAATGCAAAATAATAGTGGGAATGGCGGCTGGAGCGATAATTACGATAAGAATCGTTTTACCGATGGAGACACTTTGCGCGAGATACTCCTAGAAAAAGCCCCCAAAGAATCTTTTCCCGGAAAAGCAGTATTCATTCTTCTGCTTTTTGTAATTGGAGTTTTCAATATGATTTCTCCCCATACCGCCTGGTATTTGGAATACGGTTGGAGATATAAGAATGCCGAACCTTCTGATTTGGTGTTAGGTCTGAACCGTACCAGTGGTTTAGTTGCAGTTATTGCTGCAATTGCTTTGATTTTTTTCTGATTCTTAAAACAAGTATTCATGCATTACAATCCATTTTGAATCAAATGCAATAAAAATATATTTATTCAGGGAGGACACAAATATGTTGATACCTCATTTACATTTAGGTGGCAATTGCAAAGCAGCAATTAAATTGTATGAAAGAGCCTTTAACACAAAAGTAGTATCAGATTCCATTGAGTATATGTCTGATGGAGAAAACATTGCTCATTCCATTATGAAAATTCATGGTACAGAAGTGTTTTTAAATGATGCCTTCGGTAACAAGAATAAATCTCCTGATTGCGGAGCGGTGCATCTGGTCATTACATTTCCTACTGCGAATGAATTGCTTGCCTGTTATGAAATCTTAAAGGAAGAAGACAATCAGCCTGAGCCATTTACAAAGACTTCATATAGTGAATTGGTAGGTAACTTCATGGATAAATTCGGTGTCATGTGGGGGTTTATGGTAATAACTTAAGAAGTAGACTTAGAGAGGGTTTATAGCTTAGCTGGAATAATTATGAACATTTCATTTTTTATGTACAAAACCTCGAAGTCAGGAGCGAATATGATTGTAGAATATGGAACATATGATGACATTGATGCATGGATGCAGCTTGTAAATACAGTTCATGCTATTTTTCCGGGACTTGAAACTTTAGAAAGTATAGAGGAGCATAAAGGCACTGTTCTGAAGTTTATGAAAGAACAAAGAGCCCTTTGTGTAAAGGATCAGGATAAGATAGTTGGTGTGCTGTTATTTTCCAAAAAGCATAATATGATTTGTTGTCTTGCTGTTTTGCCGGAATATCGAACCCAGGGACTTGCTTCCATATTACTTTTAAACGCATTAAAGGATCTGGATAGAACAAAGAACATTTTGGTTTCCACCTTTTGTGAAGGAGATCCCAGAGGGGTGGCTCCACGGGCATTGTATAAGAAATTTGGTTTTGTTGAAGGCGAATTAATAGAAGAATACGGATGTATGAATCAAAGATTTATATTATATCCTTAATTCTTTTTTAGCTAGACTGGAGAGAATGTAAGATTAATAGAAGAATTATCGTTTTACTCTATAAATTGCAGAAGCGGTTGAGTGAAGTGTAATATTTGCATTTACCGTGATAAATGACATTAGAATGGAGGAACAAGAATGCAGAATATTTTTTTAGTATATGATAATTGCTGTTTCTACGAAATAGTAATTTTAAGTTACTTCATGAAGTTTACTGGGCAGAAGACGGTACTTTGTTCATTAGATGGCAAAGCAATTGATTGTATGGAAGGTTATTCAGTGAATGTAGATATGTCATTAAAGGATGTAAATATCGATGAGACCAAATGCTTCATTATTACCGGCGGAGATATTTCTAATATCAATAATGAAGAGGTTCATAATTTAATTATTAATTTAGCAAATAATGATGTACTTATTTCAGCAATTTGTGCAGGAGTTGATGTACTTGAAGCGGCTGGAGTTTTAAAAAATGTTAAGTCAACGCATTCAGAGGATACAGATATTTCAAATGACAAGAATATCATCACAGCACGTGCAAACTATTATGTAGATTTTGCCGTTGAAGTTGCTAAAAAATTAAATTTGTTCAAAGACGAAGCTGATTTACAAAAAACAATATCTTTTTGGAAGTATCATAAAAGGATGTAGCAAGGCGTTTGGATAGATAGAGCAGTTACATATACGAAAGAAATAGGTGATTATTATGAAATTAAAAATAATTGGTTCAGGTGGCTGTGTCAGTACTCCCAAACCTTTATGTCAATGTAAGGTATGCATAGAAGCAAGGAAGAAAGGCTTCCCTTATGCAAGATGCGGCTGCAGCTTGTATATTGAGGATATTAATCTATTGATTGATACCCCGGAGGATATTTCCTACGCTCTTAATAATGCAAATGTGAAAGAAATTGATTATATCCTTTACAGCCATATTGATCCAGATCATACGATGGGCATGCGCGTTATCGAACAATTACGCCTGGACTGGCTGGCAAACTCAGTTGGAGTAAAGTGCACTCATCCAATCACTGTTGCATCCTTGCCGCCAATTATCAAAGATTTAAAACTCCAGGGCACGAAATATGGTTCTGCTTTGGATTATTATGAAAGTATGAATCTTATTTATGTTCAATCCTTTACGAGTCTGGATATTAATTCGATTCATATAGACTTGGTACCTGTGGATGAATCAGGAAATGTAACCATTTTTGTCTTTACCGAGGGTGCACATAAAGTTATATATGCTCCCTGTGATGTAAAACCATTTCCGGCTAATGATATCTTTATGGATGCTGACTGCCTAATTATTGGGAATACAATCGTTGCAGATGTACTAAAAGACGGTTTTATTCTTGAAAATGATAATCCACTGAGGGACGAGTTGTTTGTGATGGACGAAATTATGATGCTAAAGAATAAGTATCAAATTAAGAGAGTTATCATAACTCATTTAGAAGAGGATTGGGGAAAATCCTATGATGATTATGTGCATATGCAAGATAAGCTTGGCGGGATTGAATTTGCATATGATGGGTTAGAATTATTTTTCTAGGATCAGGATGTGGGAAATTGAATGTCAATGAACATAAATGCTATTGTGTGTGTTGGTGTAATGATGCTTATGAGGGAAAAGACTTTTCAACGGCAGAGGAACGAAGAAAATTTGCCTATCAATATGTCAAAAATAATAACCTTCAAGGTTATCTTGCTTATAGTGGCGATGTAGTTGTTGGATGGTGCAACGCCAATACGAAATCAGATTGCTTAAAATGCGCTAGTTGGCAACGATTTATGAATTATGTACCTTTAGAGGACCCTGACACTAACATAAAGGTGAAATCTATATTCTGCTATGTGATTGCGCCAGAGATGAAAAGAAAAGGCATTGCCACGCTTCTATTAGAGCGGGTCTGTAAAGATGCGCTGCAAGATGGATTTGACTTTGTGGAGGTATATCCGTACAAAGAATCCAGTTTTCCATCATCACATTTTTGTGGTCATTTTGAGATGTATCAAAAAAGTGGATTTTATGTGTCTTTGGAGGCTGAACAAGGACTTGTGATGAGAAAACAGTTAAAGTAATCAATATAAGTATTCTTTTACAATCGGTGGTTATCGCGAGCAAAATGTATATATGTAATGGGAGATGGGATTATGAAAGATAATAAAGTATTAGTTCAAAATAAGACAAGTTGGGATTTTATAGCCGATGAATGGTTTGGCTCAACTGCACTACCTACATATGGTCCAACTTTACCTAAAGAAGATACTTTGAATTTGTTTAATTCATTAGATAATAAAATAGTTTTAGAGATTGGTTGTGTTAGTGGACATTCTTTGCTATATACTGCTGAGCAAGGGGCTGAAGAGTTATGGGGTTTAGATTTATCTTCAAAGCAGATAGATAATGCAAGAAAACTTCTATCAGAAAATAACATAAATGCAAATTTATTTGTGTCTCCTATGGAAGATAATCCAGGAATACCAGATAATTACTTTGATTTTGTTTATTCAATATATGCATTTGGGTGGACTACTGATTTAAAACAATCCATAGGTTTAGTTCATAAATACTTAAAGAAATCTGGTGTTTTTATATTTTCTTGGGATAACCCATTGATGCAATGTATAGAAGTAGAAGGAAATAAATATACAATTTTCAGGTCGTATTTGGATGAAGCAACTATTGATTTAGCAAAAGGCAATCAAACAATGACAATAAAGAACTGGAAATTATCTTCATATATAAATGAACTGGCATCTGCAGGGTTTAAAATTGATAAGTTGATTGAAGAAACTGATAAGGACATTCTTGCCCAGGAGCATGATTTTACAACGAAATACTATTCAAAGCATAAAGCTAAACTAATTAATACATCGTTTATTATAAAAGCAATTAAATTATAAAGTTTGTATAGTATACGATTAGCTAATAGTACGCCATTGTTTACGATTACGGACAATCATTATTCTGTAACATATTTAAACTGGAAGAAGAGGAGCAAATATTTATGACAATAAATGAATACCAGACATTAGCTATGCTAACATTAAATCCATTATTAGAAAAAAAGGATATGCTTATTAACGGAGTAATGGGCTTGTGTGGTGAATCAGGAGAATCAATTGATATTGTGAAAAAGTGGTTAGCGCAAGGTCACGACTTAGATAAAGAACATCTTGCTAAGGAATTAGGTGACATTGCATGGTACTTAGCCGAAGTAGCCACAGCTTTGGACATACCCCTAGAGGATATTTTTCAAGCTAATATAGATAAATTAAAGAAAAGATACCCTGAGGGCTTTGATTCAAAAATGTCTATTAATAGATTAAAAGGAGACCTTTAAGCTTCAGATTGTCCATGTTTCAGGCTATAATGCTATTTTGTCTGTGAGAAAAAAAGATAAAAGACCGATTTAGAACCTAAAAAGAATAATTTGGAATAAAAAAAGAAAAGGTCATTGACTAACAAACAAACGTTCTGTATAATTTCATTTATAAGCATAATGGTAAATATTACTAGACCAGGAGGTTGGAAATGGAATTATTTAGAAGCTATTAATCATAGAAGATCAGTTCGAGATTTTGCAAAGACAGACATTCCTTTTGAAGTAATAAAAAAGTCTTTAGAAGCAGGTCTAATAGCCCCTAGTTACAATCATCTTAAACAATGGGATTTTGTTTTAGTAAAGGATCAAACGATACGACTTGCTTTAACATGTCGATGAATTATGGGAGAGGTAAAGAGACAAAGTATCCATTGTTGAGACAATAGAAACCATGCCTTATGTTAATCGTAAATTCACGATTGCCGACCCAGATGGAAATGAACTTGGATTTGTACAAAAGCCAAATCCTGAGCTTTAAATAAATGAATCTAAAGAGAGGATAATCTATATGACATCGTATGATTCTATTATGGAGAAATTAGTATCATTTGCTAACAAATCAGAATTAATTCAGGCTATGATCTTATTCGGCTCCAGAGCGCGCGCTAAAAATTCTGCTGATCAGTATTCGGATTACGATATTATTTTTCTGGTAACAGATGTTGATTATTTCATAAGTACAGATGAGTGGCTTAATCAGATCGAAGATTATTATATTTCTTTTCTAGAACCGACAGCAGCCTTCGGGCAAGAACGAAGGATATTTTTCAGTGATGCCAGGGACATGGATTTTTTGTTTTATAATATGCAGGACTCCGAGCTGCTGGCCGCTGATCAAACGATACAATCCTTCTTTTCTCGTGGATACAAGTTACTCGTTGATAAAATTGATTTTAAAGCTGCAATTGAAAAGAATAAATTCACAGATCCAGCAAAAGCAAGGAAGACTGTTTTCACAGAGAAGGAATTTATTAATCTTGCAAATACCTTTTGGTTTCATTCCATATGGTCAGTGAAAAAACTCCTTAGAGGAGAAATATGGGCAGCAAAATATTGTATCGATAGTTATATGAAAGATTTATTAAGGCAGATGTTAGAGGGCTATTCACAAGCTGTACATAGAAAAGATTATGATGTTTGGCATGACGGTAGATTTTTTGACAACTGGGTCGATGAAGATATTAAGAGACAATTAAGAACAGCCTATGGAACCTATGATGCAGAGGATATTTTAAGAGCGCTAAACAATACGATGCATATATTTAGTGAAGTATCGATGAAAACAGCCTCCCTCTTAGATTATGCATATCCAACAAAAGCACAGACTTATGCTTTGGAGCAAACAGCAAAGCTTACTTCTCTTTCTTATTCGAACACGAATTAGGAATGGTATCGCTTGGTATATAAAACACTTATATCTATTTAAACTAGGATAAATACTTTCCTAAATCAGCTTTTAGTTGGATACCTCGGATCAGTTCCCAGAACAATCCGTTGATGATATTTTGTTACACTTTGAATGTGATTGAGTTGGAGAGAAGCATATGTCTGATAAAGATAAAACAGAGAGTATTTTGATACAAATCGTACAAGCCTTTCATAGGGTTGCCGGTATTGACGCCATCGTTTTGGGCGGCTCCCATGCAACAGGTACGGCGAATGAGAATTCCGATATAGATATTGGAGTCTATTATGATGAGATGTCTTTTGATCTTACATCCTTCAAGCAAAAAGCTGTTTCTCTTGATGATGAGCAGCGAGAAAATGCAATAACTAATCCTGAGGATTGGGGTCCATGGATTAACGGAGGAGGATGGCTGAAGATTGATGGAATTGCAGTAGATATTCTTTTCAGAAATACCCGAAAAGTAGTTACCGTGATTGATGACTGTATGAATGGAAAAATCTCGATTGATTATCAATGTGGTCATCCCTTTGGTTTTGTGAACTCTATCTACATGGGCGAAGTCGCATATTGCAAAATTTTGAGTCATAATAATAACATTATATTAGAACAGAAAAAGAGACTTATCGAATTTCCTGCAAACTATCAAAAAGCTTCCATAGAAAAATTCTTATGGGAATGTGAGTTTTCTGAGCAGTGCGGAAGGAAGGCAATCGGAAAAGGCGATATTCTATATGCTGCCGGCTCATTGTTTCGTTGTGCTGTTAGTTTATTGCAAGTTCTATATGCCGTAAACGGGATATACATGCTAAATGAAAAAGGCAGTCTGGATCGATTATTAAAGCAAAAAGAGGCTTTTATCCCAAATGCTTTTGCCAGTGACATGGAAGCTGCATTATCTGGATTAAGCAAAGATACAATTCAGGATTGTTTTGATAGAATTCATGTACAATATAATGAAATATTTCATTATACCAGACAGACATTTTAAATGTTTTTCAAATTCAATCTATTGTTGTGAACTGAGATAAGACCTGCTTTCTCCAAGCCTTATTACTGACTTAAAACTAACATCAATTAAAATACGAACTCAGTTCTCAATGTTAAGATCGATCGTTATACTTAAACTAAAGCAATCTCTTTTCACTATGAATTATTCTGATTGCTTTCATAATGCTACTTGAATATTTTGTAGCAAGCAAATTAGTTATCATATGCTCAAATCGGGGTATATTAAAGGTTGAGCTTAAATGAAGGAGGATTTATCTATGAACAAATATGTTTTTAATGATTATTTTCAAGCACCAGAGGGGAAGATTTCCAAGCGGATGATTTTCAAAAGTGATAATGTAATTGCCTTTGTTCTTAACATTGCAAAAGGAGAAGTACTACCGGGACACACACATCTGGAATCGACTCTTTTCCTTCAGGTTATGGAGGGTACTGCCAAGGTAGTTACAGATGGCAATGAAACTCCATTGCAGGTGGGAGAGCTGATGCAGGTTGATGGGCAAGAAAGCTTGCAGGTTATAAATACCGGAGATGATGTTCTGCGCCTTTATGTCACAATTTCTCCAATGGGATCAGAGGCTTTTGCTACAGATGCAAATGTTTAATGTCATATCTTTAG
>JAEWMZ010000083.1 GCA_023392995.1 Bacillota bacterium | reverse complement strand
AGAGTAATTTCATTAATAGGAGAAATAATATGTCGGCAGCAATGAAAAATAAAGCTAAAATAGCTGGAAATGTAGAAATAGCACAGGATATTTATAGTATGTGGCTAGAGGCACCCGATATAGCCGGACAGGCAAGGCCAGGTCAGTTTGTCTCCCTGTATTCCAGAGATGGAAGCAAACTATTACCCAGACCGATTAGCATTTGTGAAATAGACAAGTTAAGCGGAAGTATTCGCTTGGTCTACCGTATTGCAGGGGCTGGTACAGGGGAGTTTGCGAAAGCGAAGGCAGCGGATCAGATTGAGGCGATGGGGCCTTTGGGAAATGGCTTTACTTTGGAAGGAAAAAAAGCTTTATTAATAGGCGGAGGGATAGGAATTCCGCCCATGCTGGAGCTGGCGAAACAGCTCGCCTGTGAAAAGCAGATGGTGCTGGGATATCGGGATATCACGTTTTTGGAGGAAGAGTTTAAAGCCTATGGAAACGTTTATATTTCAACAGAAGACGGAAGTAAAGGCACGAAGGGAAATGTAATTGATGCTATAAGAGAGAACCATTTGGAAGCAGATATCATATTCGCCTGCGGACCGACCCCGATGCTGCGCGGAGTGAAGGCATTTGCTATGGAGAAGGGAATTAAGGCACAATTATCAATGGAAGAGCGTATGGCCTGTGGAATTGGTGCTTGTCTTGGATGTGTATGCAAAACAAATGAAATTGATCACCATAGCAATGTGAAGAATAAGCGGATCTGTAAGGATGGTCCGGTATTTTATGCGGAAGAGGTGGAGTTATGAATACCAGTGTAACGTTGGCGGGAATAACCTTCAAAAATCCAGTGACAACGGCTTCAGGAACCTTTGGCTCCGGAATGGAATACAGCGAATATGTAGATTTATCTAAACTTGGGGCAGTAACCACCAAAGGTGTGTCCAGTGTCCCTTGGCCGGGCAATCCCACGCCCAGGGTTGCGGAGACATATGGCGGTATGCTGAATGCAATCGGGTTACAAAACCCAGGAGTCGATGTATTTATAAAAAGAGACATTCCCTTTTTAAGAAGCTATGATACTAAAATTATTGTTAATGTGGTGGGGAAAACCACAGAAGAATATTGTGACGTAGTAGAACGTCTTGCTGACCAGGACATTGATCTGCTTGAAATTAATATATCCTGTCCTAATGTAAAGGAAGGCGGAATTGCATTTGGACAAGATCCAAAATGCGTAGAGGAGATTACCTCAGAGCTGAAAAAACGAGCAAAGCAACCAATTATAATGAAGCTGAGTCCCAATGTAACCGATATTGGAGAAATGGCGAAGGCAGCAGAGGCAGGTGGTGCAGATGCATTATCCCTCATTAATACCTTGACCGGTATGAAGATTGACATTCACCGCAGAGCCTTCCTGCTGGCGAACAAGACCGGCGGCTTATCCGGACCGGCAGTAAAGCCGGTTGCTGTTCGAATGGTTTATCAGGTGGCGCAGGCAGTAAAATTACCCATCATTGGTATGGGAGGAATAGCAACTGCGGAGGATGCGTTGGAGTTTATCATGGCTGGAGCGACCATGGTAGCGGTTGGTACCGCAAATTTTATTCATCCGACCGCAACAGCCGAAGTGGTTCAGGGGATTGAGGCTTACATGAAGCAATATGGAATTCCTGACATAAATGATTTGATTGGCTGCGTAAAATAATATTAGAAAATTTCCATGAGGTACTATGCATAATTACATTTTGTGTTACAATATTATAAACGTATGCGAATAATAGAGAATCCCAAATAGAAATAAAATAAAAAATAGTACAGATGAATCAAGCTGCCTTTGAGCAGCGGATTGGAGTTTAGAATGGAACAGTATAAAAAGGAATTTATAGAATTCATGGTTGACTGTGGAGTGTTAAGATTTGGTGACTTCACAACGAAGAGCGGAAGAAAGACCCCGTTTTTCGTAAATACAGGATTTTATCGTACCGGTGCACAGCTGAGAAAACTTGGTGAGTACTATGCGAAAGCCATTAATGATAAATATGGATTGGACTTCGATGTGTTATTTGGACCTGCTTATAAGGGGATACCGCTAAGCGTTGCCGGAGCTATGGCGATCAGCGAGTTCTATCAGAAGGATGTTAAGTACTGCTCAAATCGTAAGGAAGCAAAGGATCATGGAGATACAGGGATTTTACTTGGCTCACCGCTTTCAGATGGTGACAAGGTCATCATTATTGAAGATGTAACAACAGCGGGAACCTCCATTGGGGAGACAATGCCTATTCTGGCAGCTCAGGCAAAGGTTCAGGTACTTGGATTGGTCGTATCGGTTGACCGTATGGAGCGAGGACAGGGCAGCAAGAGCGCCTTATCTGAAATTGAAGAGAATTATAAGATTGCTACGACTGCGATTGTTACAATGAAGGAAGTTGTAGAACATCTGCATAACAAACCTTATAACGGAAAAATTGTAATTGATGACACATTAAAAGCAGCAATTGATGTATATTATGAGCAATATGGAGTTGAAGAGTAGAATGATTAGGTAATTGCGAAACAATATAGTTTTTATAATTGTATACACAACAGATACTATCTCTTTGCTCCAATGTTTCTTACGGGCTTAGCTTCCACTTCGAAACAGTATCTGCTGTGTATACAATAACTTCAGTTAATGGGGTTCGCGATTATGTAAGTAGAATCATAGATAAAAGGAGGTATATGAAATGATGGAAAAAATCTATCACACTATGAAATCAGTTGGTGTATGGAATCTTGTACTGGGAATCCTTTTGATTGTGGCAAGCACCTTTGCAGGCACGCTACTGATTCTAAATGGAGCAAGATTACTGAAAAAGAAGAAAGATCTACTTTTCTAGTAGAATACAACAGATTAGGAAGCTTAACCCCAAGAATAGCTGCAGCTTGTAGAGCAGAGACTTGGGGTTTAACATTGTTAGTTTGGAGGACTGCATTGAAAACACAGGATTTTTATTACGATTTACCAGAAGAATTAATTGCCCAGGATCCCCTGGAGGATCGCTCAGGCTCAAGGCTGCTGCTTCTGGATAAAGCAACCGGGAAAACACAGCACCGGATATTTCGACAGATTACACAGTATTTAAAGCAGGGAGATTGTCTGGTTATCAATAATACGAAGGTAATACCGGCAAGACTGATCGGTGAAAAAATTCACGAGGAGAAGGTCCAGCCTTCCGGCAATGAGAGCCATGGAGCTAAGATTGAGCTGCTGTTATTAAAGAGAATTGAGAAGGATGTCTGGGAAACATTGGTGAAGCCCGGGAAAAAAGCACGTCCAGGCACCAGAATTGATTTCGGAAATGGTCTGCTGACCGGAGAGATTACCGATATTCTGGAGGAAGGAAATCGCGTGGTTCGTTTAAACTATGATGGGATTTTTGAGGAAATTCTGGATCAGCTGGGACAAATGCCCTTACCACCCTATATCACCCATGAGCTTACAGATAAGAATAGATACCAGACCGTATATGCGAAATACGAAGGCTCTGCGGCAGCTCCAACCGCGGGACTGCATTTTACAAAAGAGCTCTTGGCAGAGATAGAGGAGATGGGGATCTCAATTGCTAATGTGACCTTACATGTAGGGCTGGGAACCTTTCGTCCTGTTAAGGTGGATAATGTTTTGGAGCACCATATGCATTCAGAATTTTACCAGGTTACAGAGGAAGCGGCAGAAATAATTAATCGTACGAAGAAAAGCGGAGGAAGGGTAATCTGTGTTGGGACAACCAGCTGCAGAACCGTTGAATCGGCTGCGGACGAAGAAGGAATCGTACATGCTGGCAGTGGTGATACCTCTATTTTTATCTATCCGGGTTATCAGTTTAAGGTACTGGATGCACTTATTACGAATTTTCATTTGCCGGAATCAACCTTAATGATGCTGGTATCTGCTTTGGCTGGCAGAGAGCATATTATGGCCGCCTATGAAGAAGCGGTGAAGGAGCGGTATCGTTTCTTTAGCTTTGGGGATGCAATGTTTATTTGTTAATGCAAATAGGCGATTTTCTTCATGGAATTATGAGTCTGAGGTTAATAAAATAAAGTCTATAAGCAATATAAGGTATTATTTGAAAGGTTTGACATTAGTAAAGTTAACATTGTAAATCTTGCAATTGGAAAAAATATGTGATATAATCTCACTATCGTATTAAAAAAACTGTATTATCAGAATTTGGAATAAACTCAATGACATTAATTAATATATGTGTTATTGAATATGAATTTAGAGACAACGAGGTCAAAACTAATGTTTTGATCTCGTTTTCTTATAAAAGCAACACAATCCTGAATAATCCTAAGGACAATGAGGTCAAAGCGACGGCTTTGACCTTTTATTGTTCTTAAACAAAAGAGATAATGGTAATAATCGAAAGATAATTAATATAGAAATAAGATGGAATGAAGATATAGATAGCATAGGAATAGGATAGAAAGATATGACGAAGAGGTCAGAATCGCAATGGTTCTGACCTTTTTACTTCACTAGTAAAGCATAAAGGGATTTTACAACTATGGTACAAAGTGAATCTCGAACGTGATCGTTAGGATAATCGACTTGATGGCGATCTTTAAACTACAACTTCGAAATGGTTCAGTAAAGAGTTAGAAATAGTAAGCTCTTGTTGATAAAAATGATTATTGAGGAGGAATGTTTATGTTTTCATCAGTTGACACAATTTGGGTACTCATAGCCGCGGCACTGGTATTTTTCATGCAGGCCGGATTTGCTATGGTAGAAACAGGATTTACCCGGGCAAAAAATGCAGGTAACATCATAATGAAGAACTTGATGGATTTTTGTCTGGGAACACCGCTTTATTGGTTGATTGGCTTTGGCATTATGTTTGGAGGAAGCGGAGCTCTCTTTGGCGGTATCGATTTTATGGTAAAAGGAGACTATTCGGGAGTTACGCCCAGCGGAATTCCTGTAATGGCCTTTTTGATTTTCCAAACCGTATTCTGTGCGACTGCTGCTACAATCGTATCAGGGGCTATGGCAGAGAGAACAAAATTTGCGGCTTACTGTCTGTACAGTATGGCAATCAGTGCTTTCATTTATCCGGTATCCGGTCATTGGATCTGGGGTGGCGGCTGGTTGGCTGATTTGGGTTTTCATGATTTTGCGGGATCCACTGCAGTTCATATGGTAGGTGGTGTATCTGCTCTTGTCGGAGCTAAAATACTTGGACCGCGTATCGGCAAGTATGACAAGGATGGAAAGGCAAAGGCGATTCCGGGGCATAGCTTGACATTAGGAGCTCTGGGTGTATTTATTCTATGGTTTTGTTGGTTTGGATTTAACGGCGGTTCAACCGTATCTGCAACAGGAGATGATGTGCTCTCGGCAATGGGCAGTATTTTTGTAACGACTAACATGGCAGCAGCAGTAGCTAGTATAACAGTTATGTGTGTTACTTGGATACGATATAAGAAACCTGATGTGTCTATGACACTTAATGGATCACTGGCAGGTCTTGTAGCAATCACTGCCGGCTGCGATCTGGTATCGCCCTTTGGTGCAGCTATGATTGGTATTATTGCAGGAGTGGCTGTGGTATTTGGCATCGAATTTATTGATAAGGTATTAAAGATCGATGATCCGGTTGGTGCGATCGGGGTGCATGGTGTCTGTGGAGCGTTGGGAACCTTATTGACTGGTCTTTTTGCAGTAGACAGCGGGTTGTTCTATGGACATGGAATTTCCTTCTTTTTAGTACAGCTTCTTGGGGTTGTGGCTGTAATTGCATGGGTTGCGATAACAATGACCATTATCTTTACCATTATAAAACATACCGTTGGGCTTAGAGTTTCCAAGGAAGAAGAAATTGCAGGTCTTGATATCCATGAGCATGGATTAAGCAGTGCCTATGCAGACTTTATGCCTTCTGTAGAAATGATATCCGGCGGCAAGGTGGAAGTATCTTCGGATAAGCCTGTATCTGAAGCGATTCCTGTAACGAGGGTATCCGTTTCAAAAGAAGGAGCAGGAGTATCTAAGATTACAAAGGTTGAGATTATTACAAAGCAAAGCAAGTTTGAGGAATTGAAAGCGGCAATGAATGCGATCGGTGTTACCGGTATGACAGTGACCAATGTTTTAGGTTGTGGAATTCAAAAGGGTGCAACGGAATATTACCGCGGAGTACCATTGGAGATGAATTTATTACCTAAGGTTCAGGTTGAAATCGTCGTAAGTAAGGTTCCGGTCAATCAGGTGGTTGAGGAAGCAAGAAAAGCATTATATACCGGAAATATCGGTGATGGTAAGATATTTGTATATGATGTGGAGGATGTAGTTAAGGTTCGTACCGGTGAAACTGGATATGATGCACTTCAGGGAGAAGAGTAATTGTTGGAAGAATGACGTCGTAAAACCTCTTCTTATAGGCAGAAGCATCAAATTTTGAAAAAAAGATGTCGATTCTGGTTTTGTAAGCCTAATTCAGGGAACATGATCTGTGCCAGGATAATATATTATAGTATATATTATCTTGGAGAAGGTCACCTTGGCTAGTTTTAATAATATTAGAGAAAATATCAATAAAGGTAATTACCCCCGCCTTGGGGCGGGTTCAGGCCGAGTCGTGTTTGATTTAAAAAACGGATACGTAATTAAGGCTGCCAAAAATAAAAGAGGGATTGCTCAGAATAAAGCAGAATATGCAATTGCAAAAAATGATCACTCCGGCATGTTTGCAAGAATCGTTGGTGTTTCGGAAGACTATCATTTTGTTATAATGGAAAAGGCTGATCGAGTTAAATCTATTTCCGAGGTTTGGAGATATTATAAGGTTAGGAATAATCGTGAACTAAGCGGTTTAGAATCTTTTCAAAAAATATGCGCAAAGCATGATCTGCTGATGAGTGATTTGTATCGAAGGATGAATTGGGGCGTTGTAAAGGGAAAGCCCGTTATCATTGACTATGGATTTACGAAAGAAACGAAGAAGCTATATTAGTAGAATGCTGATCCTGATTGCCGGAGAGCAGCAAGACATCATAATAATTATCTGGAAATGAAATGGAGGTTAGGTGAAATGCAGAGCATTTCACCTACTGTACTCATCGTCCTGCGAAAGAATTATAGTTAGTAACAATATAGGTTATATTAAGCAAGTGCGAAACAATATAGTTTTTGTAATTGTATACACAGCAGACACTATTTCTTCGCTCCAACGCTTCCTTCGGGCTTAGCTTCCGCTTCGAAACAGTGTCTGCTGTGTATACAATAGCTTTAGTTAATGAGTTTCGCAAAAACC
>JAEWMZ010000013.1 GCA_023392995.1 Bacillota bacterium | reverse complement strand
TGAAAACATCAGTTCCATGGCTCCTTGGCCCAATGCATATCATAACCTGGATTCCCATCTCCTGATTCCCCATCCGCCTTAATTCCTCAGCCATCGTAACGATTTTATGGGAATACTCCTTTTCCTCTGTAATCCGGTAAAACACCAGAAAGAAGGAGGCACTTTCCTTGTACAGTGTACATCTGGAGGCAAATCTGGGATTTCGCTCAAAACCACTGATTAATCTGGAGGTATCTTCTTCACTGTTCTTGTGGTTACCAGGTTCTATATAGATACCCAGAATAGCATAGGCCTCTGTAAAGAATTCCTTGGATCGTTTCTTTGCCTCTTCCGGGGACAGCTCTGCTTTTATCATAGCAGCAAAATAATCCTCTGGTGTTTTTTCCACGCTTTTGATCTTTTCTTCGTATTCATATACCAGCACCTTTAATCTTCGTACCATGGCATTAAACTGATGGATCATCGTTCGAATTTCAAACTGTCCTTTGGGAGAAATGTGAATCTCCAGATTCCCTTCCTCTACGTGGCGAAGACCTCCGCTGATTTCTTCAATGGGCTTTACTATACTTCTTAATAAATAAGTGGAGTAGTAACCTGCCAACAGTAGAATTAAGACCGCTGCTCCCAGAACCACCAATGCAGTATCCCAAAAATCAGCGGTAAGCTCATAGTCCCTGATATAGCTCTCCACATACCAGAGGGCGTTATTGAATTTAACCGGTGATTTGATGCATCTATATTGCTCCGCTGAAAAGTCTTTGTCTTTTTGGGTAGAAAAAACAATTTCTCCGTCTGCATCCTTAATCTGAATGATTCCCAATTTGTTCTTGCCCGCCAGATATGCCTTATTGTAATTTCTAATCCTCTCAGCCGCTCCTGTGGTCTGATAATACATAACCATTTCCACACGCTGGGACCTGTCTGTCATTACATCTGGTGCAAGTGCAAATACCAGAATCAGGGCATCCTTTTTACTGCCTCTATAGACATCATTGGTTGAGGCTGTGTCAAAGTAACCAATACATACGGTATTCTTCTTTTCCAAGGCCGCCTGATACCATTTGCTCTCTTTAATCTCCTCCTCCGGCCTGGTGATTTCATTTTGAACATAGGTTTTCTTACCGTTCTTCATATAAAAGCTGACAGATATAATATCCTTTACCGGCTCCAGTACCATATTCACGCTTTGAGAAAGCTTATTCTCATAAAAATTCCTGGAGTTCAAATCATTGGTATCCGTTTCTGCGGCATATTGAAGGATTTCATTATTATTTGTATATATCATATGGGAAAGCCGCATGGACATGGTGTCTTCATCGGATTCCAGATCTGCAATAATGGCTTCCTGGGCTCTTTTTATATTTTCAATGGCTTGCTTTTTAAATTGCTGATTCAAGATAACCAATGCCGCCATTAGTACAATAAAGATTGGTATTACGATAAAGACTACAAAGGACATGTAAAATACCGTTTTTAACGGCAGCCGTTTGCGCTTCTCCTTCAGAAACATGAAATTTATCCCCACCTTTTTTCTCCTCTTCGGTCAAAAAACAAGTGAAAGCCAGGGTAAGCCGCCACTTGTTTTCTGCTAATTATATATATAATTCCTTCGCTCCTATATCATAATGCCTAAAAATAAAGCTTCGACATTTCTTGTCTATCCTAATCTTATTATACCTTTGATGTATTATAATAGCAATAGTTTCTTAACCTCTTGCTAACCAATCGCCTTTTTCATCAACAGCTTCTCAGTCCCTGTGAATTCCGTTAACTTTGATGCATCCAGACCGCACTGGACAATTCCTGCCTGGCCGATTAAGGTTACTCCCGTATATTTATATAATTTCTTATCTACATCACGAAAGGCAGCCTTTTGATTCACGATAAAGGAAGGTTCTTTCAGAATCTTCAGAAATTCATAGGTCTGGGTTCCTTCCTGATTGCTGAACTGAAATCCTAGGAGTCCTCCTATATTAGATTTTGCAACGATCCCTTTCTCATCAATAATATGAATTTCTGATACTCCATACTTCTGAGCTAATTCTTCCAGGTAAAGATTCGTAACCGTCTTCTTACCCCTTTGAAATAATGCGATTGTCTCAGCGATCTGGGCGCATACCTTAATCATTTGCTCTCCCAGGGTCTGATCAAAGCGATCCATTGTTTTCTCGAGGTTATGAGATATTCCAAGTAATTCCTGGGTTGCGTGATTTGTCTGCTGCATATTTTCAGCCTGATCCTCCATGACAGAGGTGATTTCCTGGACAGAAGCCGTACCTGACTGACTTTGACCGGATACCTCCTTCGTGCTCTCCGATATAATATCCGTCTTTCTGGATTGACTTCCTGCCGCCTCCGATATATGCTCCATTGCACGAAGCGCGTTTCCTGTAGTTTCAATAATCTGGCTTAAGTTACTATTTGCACCAGAGATGATATCCACACCTTTTTCTACCTCCTGGTTTGCATCTATCATAATACCAACAGCACCTTGCGCCTCCTTCTGAATGAGTAGGATGAGTTCATTGATTTTGCTGGCAGCTGTTTTTGTCTCCTGTGACAGCTTTCGTACTTCTTCTGCAACAACACCAAAGCTCTTGCCCTGCTCCCCTGCTCTGGCTGCCTCAATTGATGCATTCAAAGCCAATAAATTCGTCTGCTGCGAGATTGCTGTAATTAAACCATTGATATCTCCAATCTGCTGGGAGGCTTTCTCCAATTGGGTCAATTGCCGGGACGCCTCATCCACATGGTGTCTGACGGCTGCTATGGACTCCCCTGCCTCTTCTAGGGCGGCTCCTCCTTGTCTGGCTGCTCCATTTGCGGTACGGACAAAACCCTCGGTTTCTATACTACCCTTCGCTATATGATTTCCATCATGAGCTAATTGTATAGCTGCATCGGAAACATCAGAAAGCATCTCAGAGGTTTTGCTAAAGGATAAGCTGATCTCTGTTAAGCTTTGATTCAAATATTGCATTCCCTGGGCAGTCTTTTCCGAATCCTGATTGATGGTTTCAGCAGAGGTTTTCACTGCCACAGCTGAGTAAAGCAGCTCATAGATCCAAGCATTCATCATAGTGCGAAGCGTTTCAAACAGCTCTTTGATTTCAGCCGCTTCTTTTCCCTTCCTGTTATTCTTAATACCGGCTGTGAAATCTCCCTCATTAAATCTGCGTAACACCAGTTTTATCTCTGTCTGAAGCTGAAGCAGGCTGTGATTCCATATCGATAAGACAGCCGCCGGAGCAAGATAGGATAATACAGTGACTACCACCGCATTTTGAATACTTACTTGATTCAGCCAAAACAGCACCCCAAGAAAGATCAGAGTATCCATTGTCCCCATACTCAATATTTGTAACACTAATCTTTGTTTATTCATATTGCCTCCTCCTAACTTAAAAAGGTGCTGAACACCGCAAATATACGGATTCAACACCTTTGTCGCAAATATGAAAGTATATTATCACAATCCTCATGAAATTGCCAGAGAATTTATCACTTTATCAGCGTAAAAATATCCCGCCTTTGAAATCATGGACAAATGATACTTTCTGGCTTATAATGGAACCCGGAGGTTTTACACTATGACAAAATCAGTTTCTACTCTTATGGCACACCTGATGGCTCTGTTCACAATCATCGTATGGGGAACTACCTTTATCGCCAGCAAAATATTATTAACCGTCTATTCCCCGCTGCAAATTATGCTGATCCGCTTTACCATAGCCTATATCCTATTATTGCTGCTGCGTCCGAAACGGCTGCGCTTAAGCCGAAAGGAAGAGCTTGGCTGTGCGATTCTTGGACTATCCGGCTGCACGCTATACTTTCTCGCAGAGAATTATGCACTGACCTATACCCTGGCATCCAATGTCAGTATCATTATTACTGCAGCACCTATTTTAACCGCTATCCTGGCACACTTTCTGCTGCCCAACGAGAAGCTGAACAAGAATATTTTTCTTGGCTTTGTGATAGCCATATCCGGAGTGGCACTTGTGGTATTCAATGGAGCCGTAGTACTTAAAATAAAACCGATCGGCGATATCCTCACTCTCCTGGCAGCCCTTTGCTGGGCCGTTTATTCCGTATTTTTAAAGCAATATATTAAAAAGTATGACAGCTTATTATTAACCCGCCGTGTTATGCTCTGGGGCTTAATCACCTCTCTGCCGATCGAGCTGATCAAAGGAGAAGCCTTCACTCTGGCTCCGCTTATGAAAGCAGATTTTCTTTTTTGTATTCTGTATCTTGGCATTCTTGGCAGCGGACTATGCTATGTGATGTGGAATATGGCCATACACCGACTTGGCAGCGTTACTACCAATAACTATATCTACATAACTCCTTTTGCAACCTTGATTGCTGCGAAAATCATGCTGGACGAGCCCATCTCCTGGATGGGTATCGTTGGTTCTGTTTTAATTTTGCTGGGGGTATTTCTTTCTGACCGAAAAAGCAGCAAAAATGAGCATTTACAGCCTGATAATCCCCCTCAATCTATTTAATGCTTGGCAATTGCAAAATACCTAAGTTGTATGCTTTTTACCCTAAATTACAAACAAAAAGGTTCACATTCACCTTGAATGTAAGCATCATATCAAGAAATCAATACCTTCTTTTGACTATAACATTCTCCGCTTTACATAGTGCGTGTGCAGCAGTTCATGTGCTTTTTCACCATAGGGCTCACCCAAATACTCCTTGTATAGCTTTTGTATGGAGGGATTCTCATGGGATTTTCTTAATTCCTTTCCCTTATCTTCGTTATAGATTCCCTCCATTCGTTTCTTAAGAATTTCTATATCTCCATGGTGATAGGGCTGCCCCCCGCCGCCGATACAGCCTCCCGGACATGCCATGATTTCTATAGCATGGTAATCCGCTTTCCCCTGCCTGATATTCTCAAGTAGCTCTCTCGCATTTCCAAGGCCATGAGCGACTGCAATCTTAACCTCCATCTTTTTGATCTTAATAACCGCTTCTTTAATTCCATCAAAACCTCTCAGATCATGAAATTCCACCTTCTTTAAGGTTTCATTCGTCATCCATTCATAGACAGTTCGAAGGGCAGCCTCGATGACTCCTCCGGTGGTTCCAAAGATGACACTTGCTCCCGTCGATTCACCCAAGGGATGATCAAACTCTTCCTCCGGCAGATGCATCAGGTCGATATTGGCCTCTCTAAGCATCTGGGCGAATTCTCTGGTGGTGATTACTTCATCCACATCCTGCAAGCCATTTTGTGATAGTTCCGGCCTGGCGGCTTCATATTTTTTCGCGATACAGGGCATAACGGAGACTACATAGATTCTCTCCGGATCAATCCCCATCTTCTCGGCATAATAGGTTTTGGCGATTACGCCAAACATCTCATGGGGGGATTTGCTGGTGGAGGGTATCTCTAATAGATCAGAAAATTGATGCTCAAAGAATTTGACCCATCCGGGACAGCAGCTGGTGAGAATCGGAAGCTTTCCGCCATGCTGCAAGCGATGCAAGAATTCGGTCGCCTCTTCCATAATGGTTAAATCTGCGGCAAAATCCGTATCAAATACTTTGTCAAAGCCCAGCTGTCGCAGTGCAGCAACCATTTTTCCCGTCACAATAGTCCCCGGCTCAGCGCCAAACTCCTCTCCAAGGGTCACTCGTATGGCAGGGGCTGTCTGCACAATGACATATCGATCGGGATCATTTAACGCATCCCAGACTCTTGCCAGATGGTTCACCTCTGTTAATGCTGCTGTGGGACATACTGCCACACATTGACCGCAGAACACACAAGTGGATTCATGCATGGGCAAATTCATGGAAGGTGCAATATAGGTATCAAACCCCCTGTTAATTGCAGAGAGCACATGGACGGTCTGAACATCGTTGCACATGGTCTCACATCTTCTGCACATGATACACTTATCCATGTTTCTGACGATGGCTTTGCTGGAGATATCCTTGGGGTGCTTTGCCCTTTCTCCCTCATATTTGATGGCACGGATATTCAATTCTGCCGCCAAAGCCTGAAGCTCACAATCTCTGTTCTTCTCACATACAAGGCAGTCTTTGGGATGATTGGATAGAAATAATTCTAATACCACTCTTCTTGCCTTGATGCATCGAAGGGTATTGGTTTTTACTACCATCCCTTCCTGTACCGGGGTTGCACAGGAGGGTGCCAGATTTCTTCTTCCCTCTACCTCCACCACACATACACGACAAGAGGCCTGTTTATTCACATATTTGAGATTCGGGAGATTCAGGTGGCAAAGAGTTGGTATCTTTATATTTAATTTGGCGGCTGCTTCCAGGATGGTACTGCCTTCTTCCACCGCAATCTTCTGATTATTTATCGTTACATTTATCATCGTTGTCCTTCCTCCTGTTCCTAGCGCTTTTCAATTGCATTGAACCTGCATTTTTCAAAGCAGCCACCGCATTTAATGCATCTTGCTTGGTCAATCTCATGGGTCTTTTTTACTTCACCCGAAATGCAGCTTACCGGGCATATTCTTGCACAGGCGGTACATCCAACACATCGGTCAGGCAGTATATGATAAGATAACAGTGCCTGGCAAACTCCTGCGGGACAGCGTTTTTCCCTCACATGTGCCAGATACTCCTCACGGAAATACTTCATCGTGCTTAGCACCGGGTTAGGTGCTGTTTGTCCCAAACCACAGAGGGAGGTATCCTTAATGATTTCCCCCAGCTCCTCCATATCCTCCAAATCCTGCTCCTCTGCCTTTCCTGAGGTTATCTTATCGAGTAATTCAAGCAGCCGTTTGTTACCGATGCGGCAAGGGGTACATTTCCCACAGGATTCATCACAGGTGAATTCCAGATAGAACTTTGCAATATCGACCATGCAGTTATCCTCATCCATAACAATCATACCACCGGAGCCCATCATGGAGCCTATCTTCCCCAGAGATTCATAATCGATGGGAATATCCAGGTTTTCCTCCGTAATACAGCCGCCGGAGGGGCCGCCAGTCTGTACTGCCTTGAACTTTTTGTTATCCTTGATTCCACCTCCGATATCATAAATAACCTCACGTAGGGTAATGCCCATGGGCACCTCCACAAGTCCCACATTATTCACCTTGCCTGCCAATGCAAATACCTTCGTCCCTGGGGATTTCTCCGTGCCAATTTCTAAAAACCACTCCGCCCCCTTTAAGAAAATAGGGGGGATATTAGCCAGTGTTTCCACATTATTTACACAGGTGGGCTTATTCCATACACCACTTTCCGCCGGAAAGGGAGGTTTTGTGGACGGCTCGCCTCTTTCGCCTTCAATTGAATTAATTAAAGCTGTCTCTTCACCGCACACAAAGGCACCTGCTCCATAACGCAGTTCAATATCAAAGGAAAAGCCGGTTCCCAGAATATCCTCGCCGAGTAAACCAAGCTCTCTGGCCTGTGAAATTGCTATTTCCAGTCTGTGTATGGCAAGAGGGTACTCTGCACGGATATAGATGTAACCGCGGGCTGCCCCTATGGCATAGCCGGCAATTGCCATTGCTTCCAGTACGCTGTGGGGATCTCCTTCCAGAATGGATCTGTCCATGAACGCTCCCGGATCTCCCTCGTCGGCATTGCAGATAATATATTTTTCTTTCGCCTTGCTTTTGCTGGTATACTTCCATTTAAGACCGGTGGGAAAGCCACCGCCGCCTCTGCCTCTGAGACCTGACTTGATTACTGTCTCAATGACTTCCTCCCGGCTTTGCTTGGTAAGGCATTTTGCCAGCGCCTGATATCCGTCCCTGGCAATGCATTCGCTGATATCCTCGGGATTGATATAGCCACAGTTCCTAAGCGCAATTCGATTCTGCTTCTTATAGAAGGGCAAATCCTTCTGTCCTTCCAGCTTCACCTTTAGATTAGGATCTACATAGAGTAAACGGCTCACCTGACGTCCCTTTATTACATGCTCGGTAACAATTTCTTCTGCATCCTCCGGGGCAACGGTAACATAAAATACATCATCCGGGTAAATCTTAATGATTGGCCCCTTTTCACAAAAGCCAAAGCACCCTGTAACAACCACGTCAACTTCCTCTGTAAGGCCATGCTTTTTGAGGCTGGAATTCAAATTCTCCACCAGCTGTAAGCTATCGGATGAGGTACATCCGGTTCCCCCGCAAACTAACACATGCATTCTGTTGTTTCTCATCGCTTGTCGTTCCTTCCTATTTATCAATTAATCTACCAATAATCGCATTCTGAAGCAGATGCCCCTTTTTAATATGCTCCTTTACGATTTCACGAGCTCTATCCACGTCCACATGGCCGTACATCACTGCCGGCATATCCTTGCAGATCACTTCTACCAGGGGTTCTTGTGCGCAATAACCCAAGCAGCCGGTTTGTATGACAGAGACATTGGAGATCTCCTGTTTTTTCAGTTCCTCCAGAATGGCCTGCATGGTTTCTCTGGCTCCACTCGCTATGCCGCAGGTTGCCATACCTACTCGGACAATAACTCTATCCTCGTCTTCCGCAGCTGTTCTTAACTCCAGCCTGTCCTTGGCAGCTTCTCTTATTTTCTCAAGTTCTTCTATGCTTTTTAATTTACTCATGGGCTTTCTCATCCTTATATTCTTCAATAATTTTCTTCACCTGTCCGACTTCAACTCTTCCATACACCTTGTCATTCACCATTACCACCGGAGCCAAACCGCAGGCACCAATGCAGCGAAGGCCGGACAAGGTAAAATCCATGCTTTCATCGGTTTCCCCGGCATGTATGTTCAATTCCTTTTCAAAGGCCTTCATAATAGCGTCAGCACCTCTTACAAAGCATGCAGTTCCAAGACAGACATTCACCACATTCTTCCCGCGCTGGGTGGTTGTGAAATAGGAATAAAAGCTGATGACACCATAGATTTTAGAAGTGGGAATCCCCATCTGTTCTGAAATGTAGATTATCACCTCATCTGATAGATACCCATATAGATGCTGTGCTTTATGAAGAACTGAAATCAAAGCTCCCCTTTTGTCCTCAATCCCCTCAATGAAGCTTCTTAGCTCACCAAAGTTTTCCATAGTGCCACTACAAGTGCTGATATCCAAATGATTATCGGTTGTGTCTGCCTGATTGTCTGCTGTATCCAATTGTTTGGCTGTCTTATCCAGTTGCTTACTTGTCATATCGTATTTCCTCCAGTCTAAGCGGATTGTTTATATTCTTGTTTTAGTTCTTGTTTTAGTTCTTGTTTTAGTTCTTGCTTTAGATCTTGCTTTAGTTCCTTGCTATGCTTCTTGTTTTGCTCATGTTTTGCTTCATGTTTTAATACTTCAATACTTTTCTTACTCTTGATCCTATTGAGATAATTTTACGTAATTTTTCTGTTTTTCTATTCCTTTATTCATTACAGATTTAATATGCCTGTGTTTTTCTAATATATACATTTATAGAAATTATTGACTGGATTCGAATTCTATATTCCTATATCATCCATTGTTCAATATGATTTGAATCACTGAAATTCCACTCTTCTTTATCCATAATAAATACATAAAATTTAAGAAGGAGTCGATTATTATGAATCAATTTTCAGCAACTGTAGACGCAAGGATATACGAACCCAAGGATAAGCATCCCACTATATTTAATACTTTTTTTGCACTGAAGCCCGGAGAAAAGATGGAATTAATTAATGATCACGATCCTCGTCCCCTGCATTATCAATTGATCATTGAGCACGACGGAGAATTTGAGTGGGAATATCTTGAAGAGGGGCCGGAGGTGTGGCGTGTCGCCATGACAAGAAAGTAGTCCCTCCCAAGACGCTTAACACTACGATCTGCCGGAAAATGTAGATTAACATAGAGCGAATGCTGGTACTGTATCCTTGCATTAATTAGATTGTTTAGAACATTACAGACTAACGGACATTCAGCCTTTGGGCTGCTCAATTACGGATGTGAAATGCTCTGTATCTCCACACTAATCTATATTTAATCTAAACACTTCATATAGAATGGGGCCTGAATCGAATTGATTCAGGCCCCATTCTATATGAAGCGTTATTATTTTATTAGTACTATTTTACATCACCGTTTCATAGCACAATCTTTCAGCGCTATTTTCAGCGCTATTCCTCTGAATTATTGCTCAATATTGCCGCTCAATATTATTGCAAAATATTATGTACCACATTCTTTTATTTTCAATTATTTCACTCTCGAAACAAGTTCCAATTTTCCTGTTGTGGGATCAATAACAAGCCCAAATACCTTAATATCCTTTGGCATCAATGGATGATTTTCTATTATATCCACTGTATTTAGCACCGATTCCTCCGCACTGGCAAAGCCACACAACCAGCTATCAAAATCCACACCACAGTATTTAATGAATTGAAAGGTCTCCTCCGTAATGCCTCGATCCATCATCTTTTCCCGAATACTCTTGCTGTTTAGGCTCTGCATTCCACAATCATGATGACCAATCACTAAAATATGATCTACCTTTAGTTCATAGATGGCGATTACCAAGCTTCGCATTACACTTCCAAAGGGAGAGGAAATAATTGCACCTGCATTTTTTATTAATTTCACATCCCCATTTTTTAACCCGAGTGCGGCGGGTAACAACTCTGTCAATCGGGTATCCATACAGGATAGAATCGCTATTTTCTTATTGGGAAATTTACTGGATACATAGACTTCGTATTGCTTCTTATCTACGAACTCTTTATTGTATTCTAATATCTCATCAATCATCTTCTATCATCCTTTTCATCTTAAGCATTGTTTCGCTTTTATTCTATCATAAGGTGACAAAACCAAGAATTAGTTTCAACTTCTGTCATTTAGAATCATAACTTATATTCACCTGTATTGTCCATATAAAATTAAAATTTTTTAATTATTATCTGATTTTACGTATATATATACATATTTTCACTAGGATGCGTTTGAAAACTGCATGTGGCCGGTGGAATGCTTCACTTTGTGGTATTTCTAATATATTGGCTGCTAATGCAGGAAGCTGCTCTGAATTACTTTCTTTTCAGATAAACTGCAACCGCTTTCCAATTTTCCTCTGGCCGATAAGTGAGTTTCTTCCCTTCCAAAGCCACAATGGTCTCAGAATCCGAATAAATGTCAGTAATCTCATATTCATCCGCTTCCAAAAGCTCCATACTGCATTCATAATCCAGGCTACCCTCAAAAATATGAAATACCGCATAAGCATCTCCATTCGCACCGGCTCGTAGGATTCCCTGCCAGCCCTGGGGATGTCGGTAGCTTTGAATCTCCGTTCCAAACCAACGGGTATACCCCTCCCGTAATATTGGCACAATTTTTTTATAAAATGCAATTCCGCTATCAATGATATCCCAGCTCTCTTTCCTTAGATCAGTTACATCACCGGAAAGGCACATTCTACCTAGGAAAGTGTTCGCAATGGAGTAGGCAATGCGTTTTATGCTGTCCTCCTTGCGGATTACCGCCCAGATCTGGCTTTGCCTGGGTAGAATTACTCTATGAAGGTTGGCAGCGATAATCGGAATCTCCGGACACTCATGGGCATCGGAAAAGGATGCCATACTGCAGGCTCTCATCATCAGCGGCTCCAGTCTGTGGCCTCCCGATGCACAGTTTTCCAATATAATCCCCGGAACCTCTGTTTTTACCTTTTCAATAAACTCATAGGCTTCCTCCAGGTTACGGCGAAGTCCTTCTCCAATGGATTCCGCTCCGTCACAGCCAAGACCAATGGTATCATTATAGTCGATCTTCATATATTCGAACTGATACTTCTTCAGTAATCCGATTACCCTGTCTGACAAATACTCCTTTACCCAGGGATCACGCAGATCCCAGAAACGCCGCATGGTCGTAGTCAGTACCTTTCCATCCCGCTTCAGTAGATGCTCTTCCAGCTGATAAGCTTTGGAAGCCGAACCGACATTCTCAATCTCAAACCAAATTCCGGGCTTCATCCCTGCTTTTTGAATCGCTTCTATGGTTTTCTCAAGTCCCAGGGGAAATAGTTCCCTCGATATCTGATAGTCCCCCATAGCAATATCCCAAGGTATTCCCTCTTCCTTATACCAGCCGCAATCAATCACAAAGTAACCAATTCCCTTATCCTTAATTACATTTAAAATCTCAGAGATATTTTCATGGGAAGGACACCCCCAGGTGGTGCAGTATTCATTAAAGATGATCGGCAGCTCCTGCTCACTTTCCGGTCCCTTCTCTAAGGTGCGATTGCCAGATAATGTCAGTCTCTGGGAGATGTGATCCACACCGCCGCCCTTGCATACGGACAAAATCGCTGTGGGGGTCAGGAAGCTCTCACCAGGAGCCACCGTCTTCCACCAATGTCCAAACTCCCGGTCAGCCAAACCTCCTGATATGGAAAGTCCGTCATCCTTGCGGTAGAGCTCCATTTGCCAGGAGGCATTATGAGCTAGCTGTACACCCCATATTATATTATTTTTTGCATCCTCTACTGCAAGATAAGGAAAATAATGATTTACCGCCATAGACCCAACCTGCCCGAAACGCTCCGAACGGATGGCATGACCTCCCCAAGAAGGTTCCAGCTGCAACTCTTCCAAGGTTCTTGTCTCCAGACGTCCTTCCATACTCCAGACACTTCGAATTCTATGTACCTTTAAAGTACCATGGGCATCCCCTTCGGTAAAAGGCGTAATACCACCCAAAGAAAAGCTGGACAACAGCTCTATACTTGCAGCTTCCTGGCTGTGATTGGTGAACCTCGTGTAGGTCTCCACACTTTTGCTCTCGATATACCATACCAGGGAATGCTCTATCCGATATCCTCTGTCATCCCTTAGCCTTGTGATAACCTCCGTTCTATCGCTGTAGGACTTTACCTCCTGGGCATCATACTTCAAGCGCAGGGTAGATTCGCCCTGACGCAGGGTTCCGCCACCGGCATAGCCTCCGGGATAAGTGTCACCCATTAGTTTTAATTGTACCAGTGAATCTACCCCTTGTTTTTTGCATTCCCAGCTTAGGGGTGTTGCGTTTTCCGGCAACAACATTAATTCCACGTTCCTGGTTTCGTCATCCATATAATATTGAACCAGCATATCTCCGAATTCATACTGTTTTAGTAATGCTACCATATCTCCTGCTCCTTTTCTCTTTCGTAAGCCTCCGTTAAACATAACACTATTATACCGTACTGATTCAACCTTTAACAGCACCAACTGTCATTCCTGTCATAAAATATTATTACAAGAATAAAAAAGCAGGGGTATTATCGCAATCCTACTGCGCTAATGCCTCTGCTTTTGGTTTTATTCAACCCTCTGGTTCACTTTCATTTGATTATTTCTCTAAGGCTTATCTGGATTTAGCCTAAATTTCTTCTGACTGCTTCAATTATTTTTTCCCTTTCAAAGGGTTTTACGATAAAATCTCTGGCTCCATATTTTATAGCATCGACTACCATATCCTTTTGTCCCATGGCGGAGCACATTACTACTTTTGCTTCTGAATCAAATTTTTTAATCTCCTTTAGCGCTTCAATCCCGGTTAATTCAGGCATTGTGATATCCATCAATACCAAATTTGGTTTCAGCTCCTTATATTTTTGAACTGCAACCTTTCCATTCTCTGCTTCGCCAACTACAAAAAACCCTGCATTTGTTACTATCTCTTTTATTACACTTCTCATAAAAACTGCATCATCACAAACTAATATATTTTTTCCCATTTTTTTATTCCTTGTTATGTTTATTTTTCATTTATATCGTAGCTTTTATAGCTTCCTACCGCTTTGTTTCTTCACCTCTAAAATTCTCTATGAACAATTCCACAACCCTTGGATCAAATTGAGAACCTGCATTTTTTTTCAACTCATCAAAGGCTTGCTCTTTGGAAATCGCTTTTCGATATACCCTGTCATTTGTCATGGCATCATAAGCATCAACAACTGCGAGAATTCGGCAATTCAAGGGAATTTCCTCTTCCTTTAAGCCGGAAGGATATCCGGTGCCATCCCACCGTTCATGGTGATGTAGAATTTCTTCTGCGACTGCATATAATTCAGGGATTTTCGAGACAATTCGGTACCCGATTTCCGAGTGTTTTTTCATCACATCCCATTGGACATCGCTCAATGCTCCCGGATTGCATAAGATATGATCCGGTATCCCTATTTTACCAATGTCATGCAATAAGCAAAGTAAGGAAAGTCTGCTCTTTTCCTCCAACCGATAATTCAACTTTTCCTGCAGCATCACACATAAATCGGTAAGCCTGCTGGTATGCTCCTTTGTTTCTGCACTTTTCTCATGCAAGGTGGTCAGCAGAGTATTGATCATATTCCCTCTCAGGCTTTTACTCTCCAGAAGTTTTCTCTGGTACATGGCTTCTTCCGCCTTTTTTAACGCCTCTTCAAGAGACATGGATTTATCCTCTATCATTGCCGTTCCGAATGATATTCTGGATTGAATAGCATCATTACTATGGATATCTCCAATTCTCTTTTCAATTTCTGCCGTAATCTCTTCCATTTTATTCATGGTCGCCGCTTGGATAAACACTAGAAATTCATCCCCACCCCATCGAATAGCTATGTGATCCGGTTTCGAACTTTCCATAATAATATGCCCGACAGATTTGATTAAGTCATCTCCGACGGCATGTCCGAAAATGTCATTGGTCAGCTTAAGTTCATTAATATCACCCATAATAATACCCAGAGGATACCTTAATTTATGGTAAATATCTTTTGTAAAATAATCAAAAAAATTACGATTATATAAATCCGTCAATGGATCATGAAAGCTTAGATACTTAATCTTTTCAGTATTCTTCTTCTCGATGCTGATATCCCGAAACACCATTACAACACCTAGGATTTTCCCCTCCTCAGATATAATCGGTGCCGCACTGTCAGAGATCGGTATTGGCTGCTTGTGTTTGTTAATTAATACAGTATGCTCTTCCAGGCCAATAATCCTTCCTGTTTCCAGCACTTTATGAATGATATTTTCAACTTCATTCCCTGTATCCTCATTCTTCAGGATAAATACCTCTGTAAAATGCTTTCCTTTCGCCTCTTCAATGCTCCAGCCGGTGATATCCTGTCCAACCTGATTGATACTGGTAATAAGACCCATATTGTCTGTGGTTACTACTCCATCACCTATGGATCTTAAGGTGGTTAACAGTACTTCCTTTTCCTGATAAAGCTTCGTTCGATAATTCTCTCTGTCTGTAACATCAAAAATAATTGAATACAACAAAGTGTTATCTGCATCTGCTATGGGAGAAGAATAAACATCCACTAATCTGATCTCTCCACTTTTAAGCCGATGGGGAAATATATGAAAATACTGTTTTTTTTCACAGGTCATTCGCCTGCGCTGCTCTATTTCTGCTTCCGGCAGCATATTGATATCACTTATCACCATGCTTTGAAGTTCTTCCTTACGATATCCGTAAAACTTGCAGGCTGCAGGATTAGCATCCACAATACTGCCACTTTCAGGTTCAATAATAAGCATTACCGCTGTATGGTAATAAAACATGGACTCAAGACGTCGTGCCAGCATTTCTTTTTCATCCTGAATCCTTTTTAATTCTGTTATATCCTTACTGGAACAAAGAAGATAACGTATCCCTTCATTCCCAAAGACAGGTGTGACTTCTGTATGCCAGGTATGATTTCCAGGTGCAAAATTAAAGTTCTGTTCATATCTGACAGACTGGCCAGTTTTCATACATTTCTCATAATACTTAACCAGCTTCCCCCCGATTTTCTCTCCCAAAAGCTCCTGGGGAGTCTTTCCCCTGATATTATGAAGACCTGTTATTATCTGGTGAAGATCATTATTTCCAATATAATAGAAACCATCATTAACATACTCTACTATACTTATTGCATCGTGTGTACTGTTAAAAAGAATTCTGATATCCTCAGGCATCAGACTACTGTTGCCTTGATCAGGATCAGACTCTGGCTGATTCCCTTTATATTGGTCAGTAGAATGATTCTTTTCTGCTGCTTCAATCTTTTTTATCATAATTCACTTCCTATTATTGATCTCTTGATGGCATTACAAGAGGAATCAATTTGCTGATTCTTTGATCCGTATCCTCAACAAGTGATCCGTATGTTATAAATGTAAAAAGTAACTTGCTATATCTTTTATATAACAAATTACTTTCTTTTACATACTCCACTTTGTAGTATTTTCGACAATTAAAGCTCATTTTCGATATTTCTCATCAATTCCCTAAAAAATCTTTTGAAAACCACCTAGAAACTTCTCTATTTGAAATGGAACTCTTCGATATTACAGACAATGTATCATCAATCAGAATAAGAATTGACCCACAATACTAAACAGTGAAATTAACTTTATTTAAATCACGTTTCGTTTATAAAATGTAATTTTTACGCCGATTTCCTCTTCATATATCTCTTTACATCTTAATAAATCTGCATAGCAATTGTCTAATAATCTGCTAAATAAGCAAACGATAAAGGAACTTAATTTCATACCCTTTCGAACCATATAATTTAGCAATTTTCTCAATAATCTAAAAATTCTCCAGTTACATTCCATTCGTAATACGATCATGTGCATCTTCATTCAATACTTCATCCTTTCACTTGTTAATTACTTCAGGTAATTGCGAAACTCATTAACTGAAGATATTGTAAACACAGCAGACACTGTTTCGAAACGGTAGCTAACCCCAAGAGATGTGTTGGAGTAGCAAGATAGAATCTGCTGGGTATACAATTACAAAAATTATATCGTTTCGCAATTGCCTAGTTAATTACTTCCGAAACTGCAATTTTCCCTTACTTTAACACCAATAACAGCGACTCATGTATATAACGGAACCCCTTATGCCTTACTGCTGGTTCGGCATAATTGGATAAATACAATATTAATTAATACATGTGTAATTATCATCCTCCAATTCAGATGATTTTTAGTAAGTTTAACAAGTTTTATTTATCATGTTAATGTATGTATCGTAATTTCAAATGTTGTCTAAAAAGGCTCTGTCAGAAAAGAAGAAGTCAAAAAAGCTTAGGCAGCCTAGTGAACTATTCACCCGCTGTCTAAGCCCTAAAGTTAATCCTTCTTTCATTATCAACTATTTTGTCTGTTTTAGTACATATAATCTAAAAAATCGGCTGTTACTACTCTCCAAATTGCCGCCCTGTCTTATCCACCACGTATTCTCTTTTATAGATCAGTTTTGATACAGGAACAATCGCCTTTTTATCTTTTCTCAACACTTCCATCTGGATAACGAGCAAATCTTCCGGTTTCTCTTTCATGCACCGGCTCATCCTCCGGCCACGGCCAGCCTCCGAATTGAGTTTTTTGATAATCCTCATAAGCTTTTCGTATCTCTTGCTCGGTATTCATGACAAAGGGTCCATATTGCGCCACAGGCTCATTGATCGGCTCACCTTCTAATAGCAGCACATAGCTTGGTTTATCTCCATTTATTACTATAATTTCCTCTTCCCCTGACAGCCTGATGCGAGAGGAGGAGACAATCTTCGTACCCTCTATGGTAAGGCTCCCCTCTCCCTGGTAGTAATACAGATTGCGGTTTAAGGTTTTCGAACCCGGT